>JBGPLR010000580.1:0-2502 GCA_041486545.1 Terriglobia bacterium | reverse complement strand
TCGACGACGTCCGGGTCTGCTTCCTTGATGAGCTTGCGCATTCTGCTGAGGGTTTGCCCGCGCCAGTCCCCGAGTTCGGCGATTTTTTTCGAGATGAGCGCTGATGCCGGCTGGCCTTGGCTCGCACCCGACGTTTTCATGCTCTCATCCTACTTCATTCGCAGCGCAGCACTCTACTTCTGGCAGTGTGGGCAATAATGCGTCCCTCGGCCCGCCACCACAATCTTCTTGATCGGCGTCTTGCACACCAGGCAAGGCTCGCTTTCGCGGCCGTATGCGCGATGCTCGAGTTGGAAGAGTCCCTCTTCGCCGTCCGCGTCCACGTAATCGGAAATAGAAGACCCGCCCGCCGCGATGGCTTCCTTCAGCACTTCCTGCAATCCGGCGTGAAGCCTGCCCAGCTCCGTGCGGGTCAGCGAGTTGGCCCGGCGGCGCGGACGCACTCCGGCGCGAAACAGACTTTCATCGGCGTAAATGTTGCCGACCCCGTGCAGGAGCTTCTGGTTCAGCAACGCCGCCTTGATGAAGGCCGTGCTCTTGTGGAAGAGCCGCGCAAATTCCTCCTGGCTGATGGTGAGCGGCTCCGCGCCGGGCCCGGTGAAGCCCTGACGGCCCCCTTGGCCGCCGTGCTCTACCAAGCGGCGGACTTCCAGCCGCCCGAAGCGCCGCGGATCAACAAACCGCAGTTCCCGCCCTGAGGCCAGCCGCGCGACCAAATGCGTATGCTTGACTGGTTCAGTGTCCGGCGTGGCCACCAGCATGCGGCCGGTCATCCCCAGGTGGACGATCCATTGGGCGCTTCCGTTCCCGCTGCCCGGCTGCAGATGAAAGACAATATGTTTGCCCACGCGGTGGACGCGCTCAATGGCGGCGCCTTCCAGCACGCGCACAATCTCTGCCGGCCGCGACTTCAGCGGCTCTTTCTTGCTGCCCACCCACACGGATTCAATGCGGTCCCCGGCCACCCGCTTGTGCAGGCCGTTGGCAATGGTTTCAACCTCGGGTAATTCAGGCATAGTTCTTTAGCCGGCGGCTTCTCTTGCGAGAGATCCTTCGCCTGCGGCTCAGGATTTCGCCTGCGGGCTCGATACGCCCGCAAAGCGGCTCAACCTCAGGCAGTTCAGGCATCTTGGAACCATTATCGCAAGAGCCAGGGTTTGGGACTGCGGTTCAGGACGACTGCTTGCAGCAGAAAAAAGTAGGCGATCCAAGCGCGCCTCAAGTAAGCTGGAGCCAGCAATTTCCTGCGGTCATTCAACTCTTGCTGCGAAGGTGGGGCTTCTGAGACCTTTTGATAAACGCACGGCGCAGGCCTTGTTCACGGCGCTGGTGTTCGCCTTGGGGCTGCTGTTTCTTTATGTCGCGTGGCGCGCGCTGCTGGCCTTTCTTTTTGCCATCTTTTTCGCGTACTTACTGGAAGCTCCCGTGGCGCGGCTGCAGAGACTTCTGCGCGGTTCGCGTGCCGCGGCTGTGGCCGTTGTCTATTTGTTTTTTGTCGCGCTGTTGGTCTTTGTGTTTGCCATGGCCGGGCCGCCGGTGGCCAAAGAAGCACAGCAGCTGCGGCAGCAGGCGCCGGCGATGGCGCAAAACATCACATCCGGGCAAATCGTCCAGCAGGTTGGCGCGCAGCGCGGCTGGAGCCACGAAACTCAGGAGCGCGTCCGGGAGTTTGTGACGAACTTTTTCAAGGAACATCGCGGGGAGATCATCTCCGCGGCGCAGAGCCTGGTGGTCAGCGCCGTCAGCACGGTCCAGGACATGTGGTGGCTGCTGCTGGTGCCCATTTTGGCCATCTTCTTTCTTCTGGACGGCGATAAGTTTGCCCGCATGATCGTCGAGTCGGTGGAAGACGCAGGCAACCGCAAACTGGTGTCTGCCACGGTGGACGCCATGAATACCATGCTGGGCGCGTTCATCCGCGCACAGATCACGCTGGCCGTTCTGGCCATGGTGGTAATCAGCTTTGTGTTATGGGCCATGCGTGTTCCATACGCGCTGGCTCTGGGGCCGGCGGCCGGTGCGCTGGAGTTTATTCCCGTGGTGGGGCCGCTCATCGGCATTTTGGTGGTGATGTCCGTGGCTTTCATGGCCGGCTACGGCCATCTTTTTTGGCTGCTGGTGTTTCTGGTGGTGTGGCGCGGCATTCAGGACTACGTGACTTCGCCGCGCATCATGGGCACCACGCTGGAGTTGCATCCGCTAGCCGTGCTGTTCGGCATTTTTGCCGGCGGCGAAGTCGCGGGAGTAATCGGCGTTTTTCTCTCCATCCCGGTCATGGCCACGTTCCGGATCCTGTGGCACACCTGGCAGACGCATCGCAAGGCGCAACAACTGCCCGGAGGAGCGGAGTCGCCTTCGTGAAGCTCTTCAGATAAATTTGATAGGTCTTGCGTGGCTTCGGGACAGGAGCCAGCTACTTCTTCTTCTCCACCATTTTCAACGTGTCGGCGGCCAGGATTTTTTTGATCTGGTTGCGGGCGTGCATGGCCCAGGGGCCCATGG
>JBGPLR010000579.1:0-2507 GCA_041486545.1 Terriglobia bacterium | reverse complement strand
TCCCCGCTAAACCAGGTACATGTCTCAAGTTTATTTCAAGAATTACGGGTTTTCGTCAGTTTCCTGCCGGCAAGTCGTCGACAACCGTTTTGAATTTGATGCTTAGTTTTGGCGATTACCAGCCCAGTAAGCCGGGCTTCACCATCACCGCACCGGCGACGACCGTTTCGCCACCGCCGGAGGATGGCAAACGTCCGCGGGCAGTTCGGTTTTTGCGGGTTCGTTGAGCAGCGGACACGCAGACGCGCAGCTCTCACTGCAGCCAGGCGAGCACGAATTCGCGGCGCATTTCTCCTGGCAGAATGTGGCGCAATTTTTGGTGGTGCGGAAGCGCGACATCTCCTGGTACAGCGCCTTGCGCACGCGGTTCATCACGCCCACCGGGCGGTGCGACGCCAGCGAGTGCCAGGGATTGAAAGACATGGCTTCACAAGCCGTGTTGTTTTCCGCGGAGTTGTTGTTGGGATCAGGCTTGAAGGTGATGGTGGCCACCTTGATGAAGGGCGAATCAGCCTCATTCCATTCCACGGTGGTATCTTCCACCGGCATGTTCTTGCCGGGGACCTGGGCCTGCACCATGAAATCAAAACATGCGCTGCCGGCGGCGGCCTGGTTGGCCAGTTCCAGGCGGAGGTAGTCGTAATCAAGTTCTTTGGACTGCTTGGCGTCCGGCGGCATGACTTTGTTGCTGGAACAAGGCACGGCGCTGTATTTGATGTAAGCGTTGGGACCCAGCGCGTAAGCCGAAGCGCTGTAAAAACGCGTGGTGGCCAGACTGTCAGGACGCGGCTTCTGCGTGCCGGTGCCCAGCCAGAGTTCGCGAAGATGCCACTTCAGAGGACTGCCCGTGGGGTCAATGAAGTAGGCCTTGGGGTTGCCGTAGGCCAGCATCTGATTGAACTGCGCGTATTCCTCCAGCGTGCGGATGAAGAACACGGGGTTGTTCATCATGGTGAAGTCCTGCGTGGTGTCATCCTCTTCAAAGGGGAGCAGCTTCTTGCCGGGGACGTTGAAGAGCTTCACGGCCATGCCGCGGGCGTCTTTCATGAAGTCCGGCTGCAACGTGGGACTGCCGCTGGAGAAGCGGATCAAAGCGTCGTACTGGCCGGGTTGGGCAAAAACACCGAAGGCGAAGCGGTCCTGGACTTTATCCACTTTGAAAGTGGCGACCACGCAGCCGTGGCCTTTGGGATGGGCGTCGCGGCGATAGGCATCCGGGCGATAACCCGGAGCCGTCTGGTCACTGCTGGGCGGGGGCGAAACGTGTTTCGCCGTGTTCTCCATCAGATGAGTGCGCTGCTGCACGGATGTATCTATCGCCGAGCGAATGATGGACGCGGTGAGGAACGCTTCGTTGTCCGTTACCTGCTCGCCCATGGGAGCGCCGGCGGGCGCACGGTCGCGATCAAAGAGCCAAGCCGCAAAGAGCAGCGCGATCACCGCCAGCGCCGCGAGCCACTTCAGCAAGATAAACAGGTGCTTCATGGTTTGTACCTCGGAGCTGGAGGAGCAACGTACACCGAGCAGGACCTGTCATTGGGGTCGTCACGATGCACTTTGAGATACTCCACCAGGGCCCATCGCTCATGTTCCGTCAGCTCCGGACCGATCAGGCCGTAAGAAGGAGGATCGCCGTCCTTCCACGGCCGGTAGCCGGCGCGAAATTCGTGTCCGGCATTGGAATTACCGGTGATGGAGGTATCGAACAGGAACGCGCCTTTCTCTGACGCGTCACTATAAAGCCCGACGGCGTAAGGATCAAAGAGCGGGGTCTTGCGATAGAACTTCTTGGACCGCTCATACGCGGGAACCAGCATCTGGTAGAGCGAGGGCACGGAACCGTTGTGCAAGAACGGCGGCGTGGCCCAGATGCCGGCCAGCGGGCGCGCTTTGTATTGGGGAAACACTTGCGGGACGTCCAACTGCCCGAAGCCGTCCCACACGTGGCGAACATTGTCATGCGCGCGGTCGTCAATCATGCCCATGTCCTGGTAGGACTGGTCGCGGACCAGGGTAATCAGATAGTTCAACGCGACGCCCAGGGACACGGAGCTGAGTTGCACTCCGCCAAGCTGCTCGCGGAGATAGCCGTCTTCTCCTTCGCTGACCAGGTGGTCGTGCAGGGTCCTGGCGGCCTGGCGCTGGACTTCAGCGACCGTGGAGTCTTTGGACAGCGCGTCATTGTATGCAACCTGGCGATGATAGTCGCGTACGGAGTAGCGAGTCAGAGCGTTTCGCACCTGCTCGGCCTTGAGCCCGGTATCGGTAAGGTCCAGGCGGTAGCGGACGAAATTGAGCGCTGAAGTTGGATCGGTACCCACGTCCTGGATGTTGATCATGGTGATGATCCAGTGCGGGATTGGGGTTTCCAGCCTGGGAGGAGGAACGTCTTTGGGCGTGCCCGCCACCATGCGCTCGGTGACGGAAGGCTGCTTGAGAGGACCAGATCTGCCGATGCTGATTTCCATTGTCTTGCCCTGCTCAGTGAGAAATATCAGGTGCGCCCG
>JBGPLR010000578.1:0-2515 GCA_041486545.1 Terriglobia bacterium | reverse complement strand
GTTCTACATGGCCGCCAACTACGGCTTCCAGATCCTCAACGGCAACTTCGCCGCGGCCATTGACGACTACGAACTTAAGTTGCGCTTCATGAATGACCTGGCCACCTACCGCATTGACGTTTCCTGGCTGTGGACGCTGCTCCATCATCAGGCTGCCATCACCAAAGACGGCTACCTCAAGCGTCCGGCGCTCACCGAAGACGGCGTGGAGCCGGCGGCCAATGCCGACCACGTCAAGGCCGGCGCCCGCTTCACCCGCGAGCTGTTCGACAAGCTGTGGACCTACCACAACGAGTGGACGCAAGCCTTCTTCGCTGAGCAGGACCGCCGCGGCGATCCCGGCCGCTTTGACCGCAGCAAAGCCGACCTCATCATGGAGCTGCTCCACAAACAGCTGCTTTCTCCGCGCTACATCCAGCACAGCGCTCGCGTGCTGTTCGTTGTCGGCCAGGCAGACAAGAAGGAAAGCGCACAATTGCTGGAGGCGATCTTTGATCTCTCGGGCGAGGTAGCGGTCAAGCGCGTCCAGGCCGGCACTCTGGCCAAGGCCGCCTTGGCTGCGCACGACTACGTTTTTGATATTTTTTCCTGAAACTGAGGGAAGCCTGGCCCTGCGAGAGCGAAGGAGCTTGTAAATGTTGAAAGGTCCTCCCCGTGTAATTCACTTGCTGGCGCTGCTTCTATGCGTAGTCGCCACGGGCGCTGCCCAGGAGGGCGCGGGACAAGGGCTCTCGGAGTTGCTCCGAGGGAACGAGAGGTTTGGCAGGAAGCTTCTCCAGCAGGTCCATGCCGGCTCGCCCGACGGGAACGTAGTGGTGTCTCCTGTCTCACTCTCAGTCATATTCCTCGCGCTCTAGGTCAATTCCGGTCAGGAGCGGACACACAAAGAAATTGGCAATGCATTTGGCTGGGGAAGCTATCCGCATCTGCGTGTGCCCGCCCGGATGCTGCTGGCCGCCTTCCAGGAGCCCGAGCGCAGGCCGCCGCCTCGGCGAGCGGGTCGCATCACTCCACAGGTTGGCCACAGTTCGCAGGAGACAGCCTGGATCACCAACACGATCCTGTACAGATCCAGCGATACTAAAGTCCCGCTATCGGAAGATTTCGTCGCCAGCGCCAAAGAGTACTTCGGAATAAAGCTTGTGAACACCGGTATGACTCCAGCAACGGCCGCCGATCTGCAGCGGGCGCGCGGGTCCCTGGGCGCGGTGCCAAAAGTATCGGCGAAAAATGATCTTTGGATAAGTTCCAGCACGCATCTCCAGACCGCCTGGCAGGGAAACACTTTCTCCATGAGCCAACCGCGTCCGGGCGAGTTTCGAACCACAGCAGAACACTCAAAGCAGGTTGCTATGCTCGACAGTGAGCTCTCAACCTTTCTCTACGCGCAAACCGGCTCGTTCGAGGCGGTGGCCCTCCCTTGTAACATCGGCTACATGTTGGCCGTGCTGCCGGCGCCGGGAAAGGACGTCCATGATTTGGAACGCGAACTGGCCGAGCAACCCGAAGCGCTTGACGCAGCGCTGAAGCGCCAGATTGGCTTCGTCACCATGCCGGTGTTCCGGGTCCGGTTCGAGTCGGAACTGCGCCCGGCGATCAAAGCTATGGGGATAACACAGGTCTTCGAAGATCTGGGATCGATCATCAGGATTCCCGAGTCTCATTTGACCGAGGTCGTTCAGAAGATCGACATCGAGGTAAATCGCGACGGAATCCGGGCCGACGCTGAGACGGTCGCTGGCGTCGTCTTAGGCGGGATCCATGTGGGGCCAAAGCCCTTTCATGTGGAACTGAGTCGCCCGTTTATTTTTCTTGTCCGCGACCAGACCACCAACGCGCTGCTTTTTCTGGGCGTGGTGATGGACCCAAGCCAGAATTAACGCCCTGGTTACGCCGTCCGCAGGCGTGCTGGTCCTGACTGACCCACGCGCCGGGCAGGCGCTGTGAAAAACCTGTGCACAAACGGAGTCTCCGTGCTGAAATCCGCAGCGCCGGACAACCGATTAGTGCTATTTTCTTAACAGACCACAATGGCTTCCGTCCCCAACCCGCAATCCGCGCCTGAATGCCCTTCCTGCGGAGGCACCGGCTGGAAGTCCGTTGAAGTTCCCGGCAAGCCCAGCCGGGTCACGCGCTGCAACTGCCGCATTGACGCCCGCGCCGCGCGCCTGCTGAAAGTGGCCCGCATTCCCGCGCGTTACGAGCACTGCACCCTGGCCGAGTTCGACACTGATTTTCCCGGCGCGCACCATTCGCTGGCCAAGGCCCGCCTGGCGGCCGGCCGGTTCGTCGAAGAGTATCCGGTGGAGAAGACCGGGCTGCTGTTTACCGGGACCATTGGCACCGGCAAGACGCACCTGGCCGTCGGCATCCTGCAGGAGTTGATTCGCGGCAAAGGCGTGCCTTGCCGGTTTTGCGACTATCGTGAGCTGCTGAAAGAGATCCAGAATTCCTACAACGCCAGCGTCCAGACCACCGAGCTGGAAATTCTGCGCCCCATCTTTGATGCTGAAGT
>JBGPLR010000577.1:0-2526 GCA_041486545.1 Terriglobia bacterium | reverse complement strand
GGCAGGTTCCATGCCTCGCCGCGGGTCGCGGTGACGAAGCAGTCGGCGGTCTCGTGCAGCTGCCAGATCTGCTCGTCGTCGAGGTGCTTGTTCGAGAGCAGGATGCGCGGCAGGTCGGCCTGGGCGAGCCCGGTTGCCGCTTGCGCCGCCAGCACGGACTCCTTCGAGGTCCCCGGGCTGTGCAGCACGAGCTCGACCGGATCGCCCGGTCCGAACGCGTGGCAGAACGCGCGGATGAGGCCGTGGGGGTTCTTGCGGCATGACCACGCCCCGATCCAGTAGAACGAGAACGGGCGATCAGGCGATCCGACCGGCAGGTTGGACGCCGATCCCCAGCGCTTCCGCCGCGGCGTGAACGTGTGCGGCAGCACCTGGCAGGCGTCCAGCTTTTGGCCTTCGTAGCTGTTGCGGCCGGCGGCCGAACTCAGATTGAAGCCCGCAAAACGAAATCCGGCAAGTTTTCCCGCCGCCAGATGCCCCAATTCGTGCACCAGCGCGGCAGCGCCAAGACAGCACGCGGGAATCAGCAATCCGATCAGCGCCCACGCCGCCGGCTTGGAACCCAGGGCTTCCAGGACCCCCAGGATGTCCTGCAGATCGATCAATACCAGGATCACCACGCTGCATAAGAAGAAGTATTCCCCAGCGCTAAGTTTGCCGCGCGATTCTTGCGGAACGGGCCGGAGCACGTCCAGGATAGGCGTGGACGTGGGCGAGTACTGAGCGATCAGTCTTGTGTCCGCTGCTAGTTCCATTTGGGGAGTGGGCCGAAATACCCAGCCACATACATAATAAGGTTCCTGCCGGCCATATACATCAGGCCTTAAGTGGATGGCCTTTGGTCACCAGCGGTTCGCGCCCCGGTCACTACAGGAATCAGCGCGGAAGCCGATGAGCGCCGGCGCTCCCGGCGATTTCCTCACTTGGTAAATTTCCAGAGGTCCGCCGTCCCTTTCATATTGCTGATGAAATTTTCTATCTGGCTGCGCAGGAAAGCAGGGGCGATACTACGATTGTCCAGCACTCGATGCAGGTACAGCTTCTTGGTCTTGGCGTCAAAGTAAAAGAATGATGGCTCAATGTCTCCGTTGGAAATCATCAGGGCCTTCCACTGCGCCGCGGTCACCGCATCGGGGTCTTCGACGATACCCAAATTGGCATTCATGCCCAGCTTTTCCTGATTCTCACTGAGCACCAGCTGCATGTTGTAGGTCCAGGTGTCGCGTTTGATGGCGATCAAGTAGCCCTTGGAAAGCGCTTTGGGCTCCAGGCCCATGCCGTCCAGCATCTGGCGCAGGCTATCGTTGTTAAGCTGGCTGGGCGCGGCCACCGGCGTTCCCTGGCTGGCCTCCACGGCAGGCACGGTTGGTGACGCTGCGATAGCCGCCCAGAACATCAGTACGAACAAAGCCGCTGCTGACTTGATGCTTGCCATTGAGTCCTCCGCTTGAGCACATTTTGATTGTGAGAAGTTCTTGATTGCAGAATGTGTCCGCATATTAGCACGGAATTTCCACTTGGCTTTCGTTCGCACCGCGTATGTGCCCGCGTTCGCAATCACGGAAGCCTGTTTGACTTCAGTAACCTGCCGGAGTAGGGTTGCGTGCAAGAACTCGGACCTCAAAGCAAGCAAAATCAAACAATCCCAGGAGTACAACATGCGTTTGCGACTAGCATTTTATGTGGTGGTATTGTGCGTCGGCGTGGCCCCTATCCTTTCGGCCCAGGACGCGGCCAAAGTTGACCCCAAACATTACACCGTGGTGAGTGAAAACGCCCAGGTGCGGATCCTCAAAGTGCATTACGGCGCGCATGAGAAATCAGTCATGCACAGTCATCCCAACACGGTTGCGGTGTTCCTCACTGACGCCAAAGGGACGTTCAGCTTCCCCGACGGCAAGAAGCAGGACTTTGCCGTCAAGGCCGGCGATTCGCAATACGGCCCTGCCGGTACCCACTTGCCGGAGAACATGGGCGACGCCGGAATGGATGTGATCGTCATCGAACTCAAAGGCCACGCGCCCGTGGCCAAACCGGCGGCAGCGAAGCCAGCAGCACCTGCCAAACCCGCGAAGAAGTAAATCCCTCGCGCTTAAAACCTGATTGACGACTCTGGTGTGGCACCGCCGCCCCCGGCGGTGCGTTTTTTCCCTCCATCTCCACATTGACCACAAACATCACCGCTGATAGCATCGCGAAGAAGAAGCCGGGGCAAGGAGGCCAGCCATGCTTACTAGGTTGTCTTGCTTAATCTTATTGCTATCTTGCTCATGTTGTAGTTTCGCTCAGCTTCAGTTCACTGCTTTCAGCGGTCTGGTTCTAGGATGCAATAGCGACCCCTATCCTGCCAGCGCCACCATTGACGCAGGTTCGATGCAAGTTGGCCAGAACAGCAGCGCGGGAGTCTGCATCGTGAATACCGGCGCGTCAACCGTGACGCTGACCGCCATCACGATCTCCACCACTGATTTTGACGGGTCCGCGAACGCGTTGCCGATTGTCATTCAGCCCAACAAAGGCTCCACT
>JBGPLR010000576.1:0-2531 GCA_041486545.1 Terriglobia bacterium | reverse complement strand
GTTTCTCGATCAAATGGAGCGTCCGGACGTGGATTCCATTGACGGCCTGAGCCCGGCGATTTCCATTGAGCAGAAGACCACGTCGCGCAGCCCGCGCTCCACCGTGGGCACCATCACGGAAATCTACGACTACCTTCGCCTGCTGTATTCCTCCGTCGGCCTGCCGCATTGCCCGAATTGCGGCAAAGCCATCAGCCGCCAGTCGGCGGAGCAGATCGTGCAGCGGGTGATGCAGCTCAAGCCCGACGACCACGTCATGGTCATGGCCCCGCTGGTCCGCGGTCGCAAAGGTGAATTCAAGCAGGAGCTGGCCAAACTGGCGCAACATGGATTCGTGAAAGCCCGCATTGACGGCGAACTCCGCCACCTGGACGAAGAACTGGAAGACATTCAGCTGGACAAGCGCAAGAACCACACCATTGAAGTGGTGATTGACCGCCTGCTGGTCAAGCCGGGGATTGAGAAGCGGCTGGAGCAGTCGGTGACCACCGCCATGAAGTTGGGCAACGGGCTGGTGCAGGTGGCGGTAGTCGGCGGCGATGAGCAGCTCTATTCTTCGCGCATGGCTTGTCCTGACTGCGGCATCAGCATCCCCGCTTTGGAGCCGCGTTCGTTCTCCTTCAACAGCGTGTATGGCGCGTGCAAGGAATGCAACGGACTGGGCAACAAATATGACTTTGATCCAGCCAAGGTGATTACGGATTGGTCTAAGCCGCTGCTGGAAGGCGCATTGGGCCCCGCATCCGGCTCCAGTTACCTGCGGCGCATGGTGGAAATTGTGGCCGCAGCCTACAAGATTGACCTGGCCACGCCGTTTGAACAACTTCCGGCCAAGATCCAGACCCTGCTCCTCTACGGGCCCGACGAAAAAGAAGCGCCTCGCCTGGGCTTCCGCGGCGTGCTCGGCTTCCTCAAGCAAAACATGGAAGATGCCACGTCAGAGACCTATCGCGAATGGCTGCTGGCATATATGTCCGCCGCACGGTGTACCGCTTGCAAAGGCCAGCGCCTGCGTCCGGAGAGCCTGGGCGTGAAGATCAACGGATTGTCCATTGCCGAGTTCACCGCCTTGCCGGTGTCGCGTTCGGTGGAAGCGGCCGGCAAAATCCAGCTCAACCAGCGCGAACGCGCCATTGCCGGGCGCGTGCTGCATGAGATCAGCGAACGGCTGCAATTCCTGCATGCTGTGGGCCTAGGCTATATCTCGCTCGATCGCTCGGCCGCAACGCTTTCCGGCGGCGAAGGCCAGCGCATTCGTTTGGCCACCCAGATTGGTTCGCGCCTGCGCGGCGTGCTCTATGTTCTGGACGAACCTTCCATCGGCCTGCATCATCGCGACAACAACCGGCTGCTGCAAGCCTTGGAAGCCCTGCGCGATCTGGGCAACACCGTGCTCGTGGTGGAGCACGACGAAGAAACCATCCTCCGCGCCGACTACGTGATTGATCTTGGCCCGGGCGCCGGACTCCATGGCGGCGACGTGGTGGCCTTGGGCACGCCCAAAGAGATCATGCAGCAAGCCGCGTCCCTGACTGGACAATACATTGCCGGCGCCCGCAGCATTACCACGCGCTTTGAGCCGCGCGCCACCAATGGCAAAGCCTTGAGCGTTCTGGGCGCAAGAGAAAACAACCTGCGCAGCGTGGACGTGACGTTTCCCCTGGGCGTGATCACCGTGGTGACCGGGGTTTCCGGCTCGGGAAAATCCACGCTGGTGAATGACATTTTGTACAAGGCCCTGGCCAAACAGCTTTACCGTTCGCGCGAAGAGCCGGGCGCGCACAAAGCCATTGTGGGCGCGGAGCACATTGATAAGGTCATCCGCATTGACCAATCGCCCATCGGGCGCACGCCGCGCTCCAACCCGGCCACCTACACCGGCGTCTTCACCCACATTCGCGACCTCTACGCCATGCTGCCGGAATCGCGCGAACGCGGCTACAAAGCCGGACGCTTCTCCTTCAACGTCTCCGGCGGACGCTGCGAACATTGCCAGGGTGAAGGCGAACGCCGCATTGAAATGAACTTTCTGCCCGACGTTTACGTCCTCTGCGAAGTCTGCGGCGGCAAACGCTACAACCGCGAAACCCTGGTGGTGAAATTCAAAGACCGCTCCATCGCTGACCTGCTGGAAACCGCCGTGTCCGACGCGCTGCCCATCCTGGAAGACATCCCGCTGATCCGGCAGAAGCTGCAGACCTTGGAAGACGTGGGCCTGGGTTACATCAAGCTGGGCCAGTCCGCGGTGACGCTCTCTGGCGGCGAAGCCCAGCGCATGAAGCTGGCCAAGGAACTTTCCAAGCGGCAGACCGGCCGCACGCTGTATCTGCTGGATGAACCCACCACCGGTTTGCATTTTGAAGATGTCAGCAAACTGCTGGAAGTCATCCATCGGCTCACTGACCTGGGCAATTCGGTCATTATTATCGAGCACAATCTGGATGTGATCCGCAACGCGGACTGGATCATTGACCTCGGCCCGGAAGGCGGCGAGGATGGCGGACGCGTCGTGGTGCAGGGTACGCCGCAAC
>JBGPLR010000575.1:0-2535 GCA_041486545.1 Terriglobia bacterium | reverse complement strand
GCCTTCAACCACATGACGGAAGAGCTGATGGCCCAGCGCGAACGCCTGGTGCAGAGCGAACGCGTGGCCGCGTGGCGCGAGCTGGCGCGACGCCTGGCGCATGAACTCAAGAACCCGCTCTTCCCGCTGCAGATCACCGTGGAAAACCTGCTGCGCGCGCGGGAAAACTCGCCCAAGGAGTTTGATGAAGTGTTTCGCGAGAGCACCGCCACGTTGCTGGCGGAGATCGCGAACTTGAAGACCATCATCGGACGCTTCAGCGACTTTTCCAAGATGCCCGCGCCGCAACTCCAGGCGGTGGACCTGGACGAACTGGTGCGCAGCGTGGTCCAACTCTTTCAGGGCCAACTGACGCGCGGCGCCAATAAGATTGAGCCGGTGCTGCAGTTGGGCAAGCCTCCGCAGATCAACGGCGATCCGGTGTTGTTGCGGCGAGTCATTGAAAACCTGGTGCTCAACGCCATTGACGCCATGCCCAAAGGCGGCAAGCTCACGTTCCGCACCGCTGCCGACGGCAAGTTTGCCGTGCTGGATGTTTCCGACAGCGGCACCGGGCTGACGCAGGAAGAATGCGAGCGCTTGTTCACGCCGTATTACACCACCAAGCAGCACGGGACGGGGCTGGGCCTGGCGATTGCGCAGTCGGTGGTGAGCGACCACCAGGGACGCATCAGCGTGAGCAGCCGGAAAGACCAGGGAACGACTTTTCATGTAGAGTTGCCGCTCGTGGCCCCGTAGAGCATGGAGAGGACAAGTGACGGAAGATCAGCCGCGAATTAACGCGAATGAACACGAAAGAAAGCACTGGGACTTGTGTCACGATATTATCGAAGTATTTTATGCGGTGTACAACCAACTGGGCCACGGCTTTTTGGAGGCAGTGTATGAGGAAGCGCTTTCCCTTGCGCTCATCGAGGCTGGCTTTACCGCGGCACGTCAAGTTGCTACTCCTATATGGTTTCGTGGAAGAAGAATCGGAGAGTACAAAACCTCACTTCAAACGCTTCGTGTTTGAAAATGAATTGAAAGGAATTCGTGTTCATTCGCGTTAATTCGCGGCAAAATGTTTTTTGTTTTTACAGCTAAGCCATGAAAGCCAACCTCCTCATCGTCGACGACGACGCCAACACGCTGGCGTCGCTTTCCCGCGCCTTCCGTCTGGCCGGGCATGAAGTCACCGTGTGTGACAATCCGGTGCGCGCGCTGGAGATGGTCAAGTCCGAGCCCTTTGACCTGATCTTCTCTGACGTGGTGATGCCGGTGATGGACGGCCTGAAGCTGCTGGAACAGATCCGCGCCGCGGGCGTGGTCACGCCGGTGGTGATGATGTCCGGCCAGGCGCACATTGAGATGGCGGTGAAAGCCACGCGCCTGGGCGCCATGGATTTTCTGGAAAAGCCCATCTCCACCGACAAGCTGCTGCTCACGGTGCAGAACGCCATGCGCATGGAGCGGCTGAAGCAGGAGAACCAGCAGCTTCGTCAAAAGCTGGGTGGCGACGGGATTGTTTATACCGGAGAGAAGATGAAGCGCCTGCTGGCGCAGGTGGACCGCGTCGCGGCCAGCGAAACGCGTGTGTGCATTCTGGGCGAAACCGGCACGGGCAAAGAGCTGATCGCGCGCACCGTCCATGAGAAGAGCAGCCGGCGCGAGGGGCCGTTCATCACGCTGAACTGCGCCGCGGTCCCGGCGGAGCTGATCGAGTCGGAACTGTTTGGCCATGAGAAAGGCTCGTTCACCGGAGCGGCCGGGCGGCACATCGGCAAATTCGAGCAGGCGCATGAAGGCACGCTGTTCCTGGATGAGATCGGCGACATGCCACTGGCCATGCAGGCCAAGCTGCTGCGCGTGCTGGAGCAGGGCGAAGTGGAACGCATCGGCGGCGATAAGCCGGTCAAGGTGAACGTGCGCGTGGTGGTGGCCACGCATCGCAACCTGGAAGAGCAGACGCGCCTGGGCGGGTTCCGCCAGGACCTGTTTCATCGCATCTTTGTGTTTCCCGTGGTGCTGCCGCCGCTGCGCGAACGTCCGGAAGACGTTCCGGCTCTGGCTGCGCATTTTGCCGCGCAAATCACCAAACAAAATGGATGGAAAGACGTGACGTTCGCTCCGGACGCTCTGCAGGCGCTTCAGGCTTATGCGTGGCCGGGCAACATCCGCGAACTGCGCAACGTGGTGGAGCGACTGCTGCTGTTTGCTGAAAGCGAAACGATTACCGGCGCCACGGTGCAAACCGCACTGCCGGGACAGTCTGCAGCTTCAGGAAGCGCGGGCGGCGTGGCCTTGACGTCCGGGTCAGGCACGCTGGCCGAGCGGGTGGAGCAGGTGGAGCGGCAGATCATTTTGGACGAAATCAAGCGGCAGAACCACCACATTACCAACGCCGCCAAAGCGCTGGGCCTGGAGCGGAGCCACCTTTATAAGAAGTGCCAGCAGCTGGGGATTGATCTGAGGGAAATGCGGAAGTAGGAAATCGGCCCTTAGCCATTCGCCCTCGGCTCCACTATTCCAGACATCCGAAACGAGAAACCAAAT
>JBGPLR010000574.1:0-2548 GCA_041486545.1 Terriglobia bacterium | reverse complement strand
GCCAGCAGCTTCAGCTCCAGCCGCAACACGCGCTCTTCACCGGGGAAGCCCAGTTCGTGCTCGCGCGGCGCCTGATGCGTGCTGGTGGCAAAATGCTGGTTACCGCGTCCGCCGCGCCCGCCGTGGGCCACGATCAGGCGCTCATCGGGCTGGGCAAAATCGTAGAGCTTCTCGCCGGTGTTGTGGTCGTAAACAATGGTCCCCACCGGGACCTTGAGTATCTTGCTCTCGCCTTCGCGCCCGCTGCAGTTGGAGCCTTCACCGTGGCGTCCACGTTCGCCCTTGTGCTCAGGATTGAAGCGGAAATGGATCAATGTGTTGTGGCGCTGGCTGGACTCCATGACAATGTCGCCGCCACGGCCGCCGTCACCGCCGCTGGGCCCGCCGCGCGGGACAAACTTCTCCCGGCGAAAGGCCATGCAGCCGTTGCCGCCGTCGCCGGCTTTGATACGAATGATTGCTTCATCGATGAACATGCTGTGTATTTGATTGTACAGGCCGGTGCAGGGATTCGCGGGAGACGGGGTTCAGGGGCTGAAAGACATGTCAGCACGAGCCGCGACGACGAACCTTGGCGAGCCAGCGTTGCGTGAGGAACCTACTTGGCCATCGCCGCCATCCTGCGCTTCATCTCCTCCGGCGACACATCTTCTACATGCGTCCCAATCGTCCATTTGTGACCGAAGGGATCTTCCAGAGTGCCATTCCGGTCGCCGTAGAACTGGTCAGCCAGCGGCTTTTTGACTTTCGCGCCCAGGGACACGGCCTTGGCAAACACCGCGTCTGCGTCGTCCACGTAAAGCAGCAGGCCGACCGGAGAATTGCCCAGCGTCTGCGGACCAACTGTGTCCATCTCGGGAAACTCATCGGCCATCATGATGACCGAGTCGCCGATCTTCAATTCCGCGTGGCCCACGCGGCCATCAGGCTGGGGCATGCGCACCAGTTCCGTCGCGCCGAAAGCTTTCTTGTAAAACTCAATCGCCGCCGCCGCGCCCTTGATCACCAGGTACGGCGTGATTGCGTGATAGCCGTCAGGTTGGGCTTTGATTTTATTTAGCATGACTTTCTTCTCCTATTTCTGTGCGTGGCGTCTGCTTCACGACTCAGCAGACATCTTACTTTCGCTCGAACAGGCAAACTCCGCCCCAGGGACGTGATCCCTGGCGGCCATTCGATTCCGGCAGCAACGCCAACAGCCGCATTCCAAATGAGAGCCGTTTCAAATGGGCGGCGGTCTTCAACATGGAATACACTTCAACGGGCTCCCAGCCGCTTGCGGTAAAGAAGCCAGGGCCTTCTTCTGGTCCAAACTTGAGCGGCGAGCCCGCTTTGCCGAGCGAGTCCCCTAATTCTTTCTGCAACATTTTCAATAGGCCGGGCGAGGCCATGTCCAGCGCCCAGTGCTGGAATGACGGTTGCGCCGCCAAGTCGCGACCGAAGGCGGCGACTTCATCTCGTGTGAAGTAGGCAATCAGGCCTTCGGTGACGATCAGCGCGCGTTTTGCACGCCGGCCCACGTCAGCAAACAATTCGCGGCGCGCAACACCGTCAGACAAATCCATGCGGACACGCATCAGGGCGCAGACCGGTTTCTCTCCGGCGAGAATTTGTTCCTTATAGTCGGTGATCGCGGGCAGGTCCACTTCCACCCATTGCAACTGCGGCGGCAACGCCATGCGATAAGGACGGGTGTCAAGTCCGGCAGCCAGATTTACCACCATGTCCGCGCCCTGCTGCACGGCTTGCGAGACCAGTTGGTCAAAACGATAGGTGCGCGCGATGTACGGCCATGAAACCTTCTGACCGAACTCGGTTGATTGCGCAATCTGCTCGCCGCGCTCACCCGCCAGACGGCGCGCCAGCGGGTCCTTGAAGATCGCGTCCGGCCGTTCGCTTTCCCACGCGCGATAGACGGCCACCCAGAGTGCCGTATCAGAGATATTGCGGATCAGCGGCTCACTACTTGCGATTGCTGGCTGGGCGTCGAGCATACTTCTCTCCATATTTCCGGAATATATGGACTTCTGACCGAAGAATTATAGGCAAAACAAAACGCCGGCAGCTCATGAAAACTGCCGGCGCTAGATCTTTCGGGGTGAAACGCTGCTTATTTCTTCTTTTTCGGGGCCGCGGCTGGGGCCTTTTTGCCGTCGTCCGCCTGTTTGGCGATAATCAAGTTTGCAATCCCCTTGTAGGTGGCCGCAGGGATGATCTTTTTGCGCGTCAGGTCAGTCTTGGCCTTGTAGGGACGGCCGTCAATGATCTTCTGTGAATAAGCCGCGCCGATGCCCGGCAGCGCGTCCAGTTGTTCCTTGCTGGCTGAGTTGATATCCACCAGCGGAGCTTTCTCCGTGGTCTTCTTGACTTCTTTGCTGCCCTTAAGCACTTGTGCAGAACTCATGCTGCCCACCATGCCCAGCATGCAGACCGCAATCAGAATTCTAGCAATCAATCTTTTGCCCATTGGTGTTTCTCCTTCGATTTACTAACGATGCTTTGCGAACGATTCGCTTCCTGTTGCGGTTGTTGACCGGGCGTGCTTACG
>JBGPLR010000573.1:0-2553 GCA_041486545.1 Terriglobia bacterium | reverse complement strand
TGAGCTCAACGTAGTTTTTGAGTGCTTCAAGCGCCGTGGGACTGTCGTCTGTGACCAAGTATGCTGGAGGCAGGTCACCAACAATCACCCAGAGCTGTTCGTCAACATTCTTTCTTGCCGGCGTAATCTCAAAGAAGAACACAGCGCATACTCCGCCGACTCCCCAGCCGAACCATCCCGCTCGAATCTTTTTGCACCAGCCAAAAGAGTTCAGGTATAGCTTGGCTTCTTCCGCCATCTCGCGGAGCAGGCGCGTGTCTCTCTTGTCTTCTCCAACGATTTGCTCAATTCGCATGAGCAACCCCGTATCAACCAAACTTCGCATCCCTCAACTCACTAAGGTCTAACCACTAAGCTTGACGTTTAGCACTCGCCCCACGTTGCTGCCAAAGTGCGCTTCACCTGCAAAAACCCTTGATTTACGGAAACTATACTGCCAATACTACGTTCAAAGATACAGACACACCCCAAAGCTGAAGCTGCCACCGGGCAGGTGACGAGCACGACTTCCCGGCGGAAGCAGATTTGTTGGGACAAGGGGAAGTAGCCCATGATTCCTGAATCGAATGTATTGCAACAGTTTTTCACGGAACTGGTGGAACGGCATTACGACGAAGTTGGCCTGCGTCACGGTGAAGTGCACGCTTACGTCGCCAACGTGCTGACTGAGTTCTGCGAAACGGAAAACCTCTACAAGATCAAAAC
Organism: Terriglobia bacterium; assembly: GCA_041486545.1. Taxonomy (GTDB): domain Bacteria; phylum Acidobacteriota; class Terriglobia; order Terriglobales; family Acidobacteriaceae; genus Angelobacter. The sequence continues at coordinate 1,848 of JBGPLR010000573.1, read as the reverse complement.
TGCGGACGGTCGCCCGCTCAGCGACGTCGGCGAGATGCTGCTGGAATCCGATCCTGTGTACGGACCGGCTTCGTCCTTTGATCGCGAGCGCCAGGTGCGCAAGCACATTGGCGACTACTCCTTGTTTTTCTCCGGGATGCTTCCCGAGAGCCTTAACGGACGCCGCTTGCGCCGGGCCCGGATGGAAAACCTGGTGGACTTTGTGCGCGCCGGCAAGGAAAGTTATTTCATCGTGTCGAAATTCGAGCACTTTGAATACGCCAAGGTTGCGCCGCTGTTCCGCGAGATGTCAGAGGAGTTTGAAAGTCTGGTCTACGGCCTGAACCAGGTGAAGAATGAGCTGCAGGAGTTGCAGCATCCCATCGCGCGCCAGGCGCGGGAATTCCTGATGTAAAAAAATAGCGCCTTGTCATCCTGAGCGAAGCGCAGCGAGTCGTCGTATGGTACACGTGGCTGACGGGCGCGAAGTCGAAGGACCTCTGTATTTTTCTGTGCCCAGTGCTCTCCCAGAAGCCCTGCCTCCAGTTTCCTCCGCTTCCTCCGCGTTTCAAAGATGTTTCTTCACGCCCGCCGTATTAAAATCTAACAGCGAACTCCAAACCTGAGCTGAGTGCCCCTTATGCCGAGCCATCCATTGCATTTTGTTACGTTGACCGGAATCCCCGTGGCCATCACTGACTTGAAGTGGCCCTTTCATGCATCCACATCAGGCTCGGACTGGCTGGTGTTGCACGGCCGGGTGAACTTGCTGGGCGGCGCCGAAGAAGGCCTGCACGCTGACGTGGCCGTGGGAATGACCCAGACCATGAAGGACGCGCTGGGATCGCTGGCGGAAGAGGACGCCGAAGGCCTGGTGGTAAACGCCATCCGCAAGATCCTGGACAACGGCCAAATCGCGCTGGTCAAATCCGGCAAGCTGCAGCCGGTGCACGTGACCAGCCGGTTCTATAGCTTCGTCGCCAAGAAGATCCAGTTCCCCAAGCAATCCGATGAAGCCGTGCGTGAGCTGATCCGCCGCCGCGTCTTCTGGCTGAGCGGCAAGCTGGGGCAGCGCGCGCCGGTGGAGATTGCCCATCCTTACGATTGCCAATACGTCAATTACTCGCCGGAACAGATGCTGGAACTGGCCAAACAGCTCTCCGGCCAGGGACAGATCAAGCTGGAAGGCGACCGGGCGTCGGCGTCCGATTGGCTGATGCAAGAAGAGCCCGCGATGCTGGCCGCCATGCAGAAGGCCGTGGAGGCGGGCAAAGCGGCGACCAAAGTGACGGCGTAAAAGGATCGTGCCCGCGCTTCTCACCGTCGCTCATCTCAACGTGACCTTTGCCACGCAAACCGGTGACGTGGCCGCAGTGCGCGACGTGAGTTTCAGCATTCCTGAATCCGGCACGCTGGGGTTGGTGGGCGAATCAGGCTCCGGCAAATCGGCCACGTCGCTGGCCATCATGCGCCTGTTGCCTCCGCAGGCCCGCGTGAGCGGAGAGATATCTTTTGCCGGCGAAAATCTTTTGACTCTGCCGGAAGACGCCATGCGCCGCGTCCGCGGAGCGCGCATCAGCATGATCTTTCAGGAACCCATGACGGCTCTGAACCCGGTCATGCGCGTGGGTGACCAGGTGGCGGAAGCGGTGCTGGCCCACTGCGGCGACCGCAAGGCTGAGGCCGGCGTCAGCAAGCGAGAAGCCAGCGTCAGCAAGTCAGAAGCCCGCGTGAGCAAACGAGAAGCAATGTCCCGCGCGGTGGAAGCCTTGCGTGAAGTTGTCATCCCGGAGCCGGACCGCCGCGCGCGCGACTATCCGCATCAGCTTTCCGGCGGGCAGCGCCAGCGGGTGATGATCGCCATGGCCC
>JBGPLR010000572.1:0-2553 GCA_041486545.1 Terriglobia bacterium | reverse complement strand
GAACAGTAACCTGCGAGTATAACACCGTAGTCCAATATTATGAATCCGTTGCCGGGGATCGGCTGGGCAGACGCCCGTCCGTGGGGCAGGGCAGAACGCAGGCCCGAGGCGACGATGGTATCAAAGGACATCTTTTCCGCCCCGGCACGGCGTGCCTGATGCTCCATTTCGCCGGCCACCGCGGTCTCGGTTACTCCCGGGCGAATCGCCGCAAGCGCGGTTTGGAAAAGGCTGGCTGCCAGAAGGACGGAAGCGCGAATCTGCTCGATCTCGTCAGCATCTTTGACCGCCCGCATCTGCTCTACCAGCCCGGCGACGGCTTTCAGTTTGGTCTTGCCTCGCAAGATCTGGCCCAGGTACCTGAACTGGCTGACCGGCATCTGCTCGGCTTCAAATCCCAGGACTTTGATTCTGGCTTTGATCGCGCCTTCGGCAGCCAGCGCCAGCGCAGCCTTGGCAGCGATAACGATCCTGGCGCCCTTGACTTCGTCGGCGGCCTGCTGGGTGTAGCGCCCGTCGGTGTAAAAGGTGAGCTTGGCTCCGCGCTGGCCGGCTTGCAACAGCAACGCTCCGGAGCTCCCGGTAAAACCGCACAAATAGTAGACGTTGGCCGGATGCGTTACCAGCAAAGCGTCCACGCCTGCGTCGCGAAGAGCAGCGGCCGTTCTCTTTTGTCGGGCGATGAAGTCCATGAGAGGGTCAAAGACAAAAGCCCCCGGGGAATACTTCTCCCGGGGGCACATGCACAAACGGTTTAGGTCTGAATGATCTTCGGCGTGATGAAGAAGATCAGTTCCTGCGTTGAGGTTTTCACCGATTGATGTTTGAACAGGTTGCCCAGGATCGGAATGCTGCCCAGCAGCGGGACCTGCGCAATGGCCAGGTTGTTCTGTGTCTGGACCACGCCGCCGATGACCACGGTGCCGCCGTCGGCAACCAGCACCTGCGTGGTGGCCTGTTGCGTATCCAGCGTGGGGTTCACTTGTGAACCGCTGATGCTGGTGGTATCGGCCACCGTGTTTTCCACGTCCACATCAAGGAAGATGGTGTTCTCTGCGGTGATCTGCGGAGTGACCGTCAGGCGCAGGAAAGCGTCAATGTACTGCACGGTAGGCGGACCGCCCAGCTGCGCGGCGGTAACCACCGGCACGCGCGTGCCCTGGCGAATCAGCGCCTTGATGTTGTTGAAGGTGGTGATGTGCGGCCGCGACAGCACTTTCAGCAGGCCGCGGCTCTCCGCCATGGACAGAATAAAGTCCAGGCGGAAGCCGGCCGTAGCGGTGGTAAATTCAATGCCGCTGCTGGGACCGGTTGCTCCCAGATCAGAGAAGAGCGGGATGGTAGTGGCATCGTTCGCCCCCGTAATGAATCGCGGGACCACGCCGGTAGGCAAGGTCACGGAAATGGGGCTGTTGGACGTTGCGCCGCCCACGGCGCTGTGGCCGGAACCAAAGCCCGCGCCCAGTTGCGTACCAATGTCGCGGGCAAACGTCCGGGTGGACGCCACTACGCGCGCTTCAATTTCAACTTCGGGTGTTTTGCGATCAAGCGTCTTGAGCAGCGGATCAATCTTTTCCAGATACAGCGGGATGTCTTCAATAATCAACGCGTTGCTGCGCTGGTCGGCAACAACGTCGCCGCGTGATGAGAGGAACTTCTTCACGATGGTGACCGCGTCTTTGGCCTGCCCGTAGCTCAGGTAGCGGGTGATCCTTTCTTTGGGGACCGCCAGCGCCTGGGCGTCCTGCTGGGCGCGTCGCGCGTCAGCTTCCGTCTTCAGAGTTTCAAGAGTGGCAATGCGCAGCACGTTCCCTTGCAGTTGGCATTCCAACCCGTTGTTGTGCAGCACAATGGCGAGGGCCTGGTCCCAGGGCACGTCGTCAATGACAAGGGTGACGCTGCCTTTGACCGCCGGGTCCAGCACCACGTTCAAGCCGCTGATTTCGTGAATGACCCGGAAGAAATCCTTCAGGTCCAGGTCTTTGAAGTTCATGCCAATCGGCTCGCCCGTGTAGCGGTCAGTCGTGCAGCTGTGAACTGAACCTGAGCCGCCTCCAGGGCCTGACGCCTGCTGCTGGAGCAAGGCCGCATTCACCATCGCCGGCGGCGCGGAGAGACTTGCGCTGGCCGGGAATGGAGGCTCGTTCGTGCTGGGCACTTTGGTTTGAACCTGTGCAAAGCGGGAAGCAGCTACGTCAGCTCGCGACGGGCGGGCTTCCACCATGGCCTCTTGCATCTTCGCCGGCGCGGCCGCCTTGGTGGCGGGTTTGCCGGTGAAGACTGCATCGGTAAAAACAACGTCCGGAGCCGGCCCCGGGTTGCTCATGGAAGGTGCGGGGGTTGCGGCAGCGGGAGTTTCAATCGCGGCCGAAGTATTCAGTTGTGCGGGTTTCACAGCGGCGCTTGCCACCGCAGCCTGGGTCGCGGGCTGCGCATGGACCTCGGGCAGCAGCTCGATCCCGAACGTGCCTGCCATGGAGCGGATCCAGTCGAGGAATTGGTAGATCTCCGGCTCCACGAAAAAACAGCTCGTGCCGATTTTCTTCACCACGT
>JBGPLR010000571.1:0-2553 GCA_041486545.1 Terriglobia bacterium | reverse complement strand
CAACCGTCAGGGTGGCCGTGGCGGCGGTGGCGGGTTCCGCGGCCGCTAACAAGATTGCATTACCTTGAGACGCAGGATGGCCTGCGTCTCTGCCATTTAGACAAACTCTACGTTTGGCTCAATGGGAATAATGCCGGCGCGGAATCCCATATCCAGCAGCCGGACCACTGCTTCGCGGCCGTCCGGGCCGTAGTCCAGCGTGCGTTCGTTTACATACATCGCAACAAACTGGTCGGCCTTCTGGGGGTCAAGATCGCGGGCAAACTGCATGGCATAGGCCAGGGCTTCTTCACGATGGTCAAGCGCGTACTGGATGCTGTCCCGCAGCGCGTGCGTCACCGTGGCGATGAGTTCAGGCCCCAGCTCGCGACGAATGGCATTGCCGCCCAGCGGCAACGGCAGCCCGGTGAGCTCGTGCCACCATTTGCCTAAGTCCAGAAGGCGGGTCAGCCCGGACTTCTCATAGGTGAGCTGGCCTTCGTGGATGATCAGCCCCGCTTCATAGTTGCCGGCCAGCACTTCAGGGATGATCTGGTCAAACGGCACCACCGCGGTGTCAATGTTCGGGGCAAACAGCTTGAGCGCCAGATAGGCTGTGGTCATGGTGCCGGGCACGGCTACTCTGGTCCGCTTCAATTCTTCCAGACTCATGCCGCGCGGCGACACCACCATGGGGCCGTACTGTTCGCCCACGCTTCCGCCGCAAGACATGAGCGCGTATTTGTCTTGCACGTAAGGGTAGGCGTGGAAGGAGATGGCGCTGACGTCATAAAAGCCATCCATGGCTTTGCGGTTCAGCGTCTCAATGTCCGTCAGGGTATGGCTGAATTTCAAACCCGGTACGCGGACTTTGTTGGTGGCCAGTCCATAAAACATGAACGCGTCATCGGAATCAGGGCTGTGAGCAATGCTGATTTCGCGAATTTGGGAAGCGATAGAAAAAGATGACATAACTAAAAAATCCTGAATACTCTCTGAGCGTTGCGGCCGGCGGGCCGCAGATCGCCGCAAAAAAATCTCTTTCGTAAATCCATACGGGCCGCGGTCCTGGCTGGCGCCTATTTTGGTTCGAGTGATTCGTGTTCCGGTTGGATTTCCGCCAGCGCGTGCTGCAAGCCCTTATTCGAGCGGCGGAGATGCCAGCGCAGGCGCACCCACATGGCGACTACGGTCACCAGAACCGCCGCCACAGACACCACCAGCAACGCGAACAACACCTTCATCAGCACCCAGCCAGCATATCAGACCCACTCGCCGTGAAGACCAAGAAAAACCTCTAGACGCCCACCGGGAAGGGCTTGTTGTGGGGCTCTGGCGCTGGTCTGGAGCGCCCTTCAAACCGGCCCTGCAGCAGCGACATCAACCCGGTGTACCAGTACCCCAGAACAAAGAGCAGCAGGAAGGGGATGGTCCAATAGTTTTCGCTGGTGAACGCGTAGAGACACATCAGCGCGAAGTAACAGCCCACCAGCAGTTCCACCCAGGGAACAATCCCCAAGCGGCGGCGATACTTCTGCCCCATGGCCCGGTCCGCCTTGGACTCCACGCGGTACTTGGGTGTCCGCTTAAACGACGACTTGATGCCGAACAGCGCTTCCATCACGGCGCGCGTGTTGGTGAGCGTTAATCCAATGCCCAACGACATGAGGAACGGCAAATACAGAAACGTGCGCGGCCACTTGTGCGGGAACAACTCTTTTTGCGAAACCAGATAAAAGCTGGAGATGGAAAACGTTGACGCCAGGAACAGCGGCAGATCAATCAGCAGCATCTGGAACCATCCGCCAAACGAGCGGATGATCATGGCCGGCAACAGCAGCGTGGAAAGAACAATCATCAGCGGGTAGCTGAGGTTTGCCGTGAGGTGATAGAACGCTTCCACCTTCACGCGCCACGGCGCTTTGCTGCGGAAAACCCGCGGCAGCACTTTCTTGCCGGTCTGGATCAGCCCTTTGGCCCAGCGCGCCTGCTGTACCTTGAAGGCCGTCATTTCAATGGGCAACTCCGCCGGGCATTCAATGTCCTGCACGTATTTGAACTTCCAGCCGGCGAGCTGCGAGCGGTAAGACAGGTCAGTGTCTTCAGTGAGCGTGTCGTGCTGCCAGCCGCCGGCGTCTTCAATGGCCTGGCGGCGCCACATGCCGGCCGTCCCGTTGAAATTGAAAAACACGTTGCTGCGCGAGCGCCCGCCGTGCTCCAGGATGAAATGGCCGTCGAGCAGGATGGCTTCGACCTCAGTCAGGAATGAGTAATTGCGGTTCAGGTGCGTCCAGCGGGTCTGCACCATGCCGATCTGCGGCTCGGCAAAATGATGGATCACGCGCAGCAGCCAGTCTTCCGGCGGAACAAAGTCGGCGTCAAAGATGGCGATGAACTCGCCCTTGGAAGTTTGCATCCCGTGCAGCAGAGCGCCGGCCTTGTAACCTTCGCGGTTGTCGCGATGGATGAACGTAATCGGATGCCCCAGCGCCGCGTAGCGCTCCACCACCGCGCGCGCGACTCCCGTGGTCTCGTCGGTGGAGTCGTCCAGGAGCTGTATGTCCAGCTTGTCCT
>JBGPLR010000570.1:0-2555 GCA_041486545.1 Terriglobia bacterium | reverse complement strand
GTCAGCGCCGGTTTGTAAGGGCGGGCGGTGCGCAGCGCGTCGTATACGTCCACCACCTGCAGCACGCGCGCCAGCAGCGGGATTTCATACTCTTTGAGTTTGTCCGGATAACCGCTGCCGTCCCAATGCTCATGATGATTGCGGATGATAGGCAGCACGCTGCGGAACGACCGCAGCGGCGCGCAGATGGCTTCACCGATCACCGGGTGCTGCTTGACGATCTCCCACTCTTCCGGCGTCAGGCCGGTGTGTTTCTTGAGGATCTCGTCGGGGATGGCGACTTTGCCCAGGTCATGGAGATAGCCGCCGCGTTTGAGGGCCAGCACGCTGTCGGCGTCCAGCCCGATGTGCTGTCCCAGATCAGAAGCGTATTTCGCCAGCCGTTCGCAGTGGTTGCCGGTGTACGGGTCGCGCGACTCCACGCCCAAAGCCAGCGCCACCAGCACGGATTCGGCGTTCTCCAGTTCGTCAGTAAATTCCTTGAGTTTGAGCAGGGACTTGACGCGCGCGAACAGTTCTTCCGGGTACAGCGGCTTGCTGAGAAACTCGTCGGCGCCGGCTTCAATGCCGCGCACGCGGTCGTCGCGGTCGGTAAGGCCGGTGATCATCACCACGGGAATCAGCCGCGTGATGGGATCCTCTTTCAGTTCGCGGCAAAGGTCCAACCCGGACTTGCCGGGCATCACCACGTCCAGCAGGATCAGGTCCGGTCTTTCCGAATGGACCAGATCTTTGGCTTCATCGGCCTCAGCGGCGGTGATGACTTGGTAGTCTTTGCCGGCCAACAATTCCTGCAGCAGGAGCAGGGTATCCAGCTTATCGTCCACCACCAGGATTTTTGGCTTGCGCGGTTTGAGCGAAACATACTCCAGCCGCGTTTTTTCCGGAAGATGCGCCATCACCACTTGAGAAGACGCAGCCACGTCCTGGGTTGCATCGCGCAACGCTTGTTCAGGATGCTGGTCGTGATGATTCTTCACATGCACAGATGTTTAGATACGGCTGGCGGTCAAAATGTTTGGTGGTGGATGCCAGTCGCTGGAAATCCTGGGGTTGGTTCTATGGTAGGCAATTTTGGGACAAATTCAAAGCCGCTTCTTTAAGACTTTAAATTATAGCAATTTATTGCTTATTTTTCTGAATAATACTCTAATATGATGGCGATAATCTTAACGAACATCCAGGACATGGCGAACCGATATTCGCCCGCCTTAATAAATACAGGCTATCTTGAAGCCCTATAATTGCACGATTCCTATGCCCATTGCTTTCCGTGGCGGATTGTTGGTTGCGGCCCTGTTCGCGCTCAGCGGGTTTGCCGCACCGCGCCCGCATGTAGTCTCTTTCGGAGTATGGCGTTCGGTGGAGATCGTCTCCGAGTCCGGGCCGCCACGGGAAATGAAAGTCCGCGCGCTGATCGTGGACGGACGCATGCGCGAGTTCGCAACCGGGCCGCTGCATGACGTCACCGACCGCGTCTTCGTGGTGCGCCGCGCCCTTCGCGTGAACGATTCCCTCCCGAGCGACGCGAAGATACCGCAATGGATCTGGCGCCTGGGCGGATGGCTGAGCGTGGACCGCGCCACCGGCCGCGTGATCCAGTTGGTCCTTCCCGCTTTTGATACGGAGATTTCAGAAGCAAGCTGGTATCGTGATTACGCGGCTTACTGCGGCGCGTCCGACGACGGCGGCAAGCGGTACATGGTGATCGCGCAAATCGGCTCGCGCAAACCGGTCCTGAAGAAAGAATTTTCCGGCGAAGCCTGCGCTGCTCCAGCCTGGGAACGAAAGCCCGCCCGCGTAACCTTTATCAACGGAGCGGACAAGATGATTTTTGCCGTGCATGCGCGCAGCGCGGAGTTGCAGACAGATACCGGTGACGAAGAAGGTCCGCAATAAAGAAGGCCCGCAATGAAAACTCTGGATGAATATCTGCAAGACGCCGCCGTGGCCCACGGCCATCTTTGTGCCGGCCAGGTGCTGGGCGTGCGCCTGGCCATGTTTGGGCTGCGGCAGATCGGCCTGGAAGATCCCCAAGGTAAGGACCGCAAACGCATTGTCACTTTTGTGGAGATTGACCGCTGCGCCACTGATGCGGTGATGGTGGTGACCGGATGCCGCCTGGGCAAGCGCGCGCTCAAGTTTCGCGACTGGGGCAAAATGGCCGCCACCTTTGTGGACGTGGAGACCGGCAAGGCCGTGCGCGTCGCCGCGCGTGAGTCGTCTAAGACGCTGGCCCGGAGCATGCATCCGGAAATAGCCGACAAGAACCAGCAGCAGATGCTGGCCTACCGCGAAATGTCGGACGATCAGATGTTCCACGCCGAAGCCGTGCGGGTGGAACTTCCGGCGGAAGAGTTTCCCGGCTACAAGGGCGAACGTATCGTGTGCTCGCAGTGCGGGGAAGGCATCAACTTCCGGCGCGAGGTGGAGCGCGACGGGAAAGTCCTTTGCCGCGGCTGTGCCGGCGAGCGATACTACCAGCCGCTGGAAGAGACCGGCGGAGGAGGCGCGGCATGAACGACGACAGCGCGACCGCAGCAATCGCCATCATG
>JBGPLR010000569.1:0-2558 GCA_041486545.1 Terriglobia bacterium | reverse complement strand
TGGCGCATGAACTGGGCCACCACGTGCAGAAGATCATTGGAGTGGAAAGCCGCGTGCGCCGTTTGCAGGAACAGAATCCGGGGTCAAGGAGCGCGCTTTCCGTCCGCACGGAACTGCAAGCGGACTGCCTGGCCGGGGTTTGGGCCCACACCACCGAACAACGCAATCTGCTGGAGCGCGGAGATGTGGACAGCGCCCTTGGCGCCGCCGCTGCGGTAGGCGACGACCGGCTGCAGAGCCAGGCCACGGGCCACGTGAGCCCTGAAACCTTCACCCACGGCAGCTCAGCGCAGCGGACTCAGTGGTTCAAGCGCGGCCTGGATGGAGGAACCATCCAGGCGTGCAACACGTTTCAGTGATCAGGGTAGCTTGTTTTAGAGCCCCTTATTTCCAAGTCAACGATTTCAGCGTCGCCTGGTTCAAGATTGCTTATTGCCAGATCGCCTTGCCAGATTGCTTATTTCCAGATCGCTTATTTTAACGTCCGGATGTATTTGATCAAGTCCTTGATCTGGTCGGCGGTAAGCTTTTTGTCGAAGGCCGGCATCTTGTTTTTGCCTTTGGTGGTGGCTTCAATCCAATCGGCATCTTTCTGTTTGGCGACGTCCGGGGACTGGAAGTCTTTTGCGCCCATGGTGGCTCCGGCTTTCGAGGCTTTGCCGTCGGCGCCGTGACACATGGCGCACTTGGATTTGTACAGAGCGGCCGCGTCGTCGGCGTGGGCCGGCATGGCAGCGCCTACCACCAGCGCGGCTGCGGCGATCATCATGGCAAACTGGGAAACTTTCTTCACTTGGTTCCTCCTGTAAGAATCTTTCCTTTGTGTCATCGGGTCTACTAAGGATAACGCAGGAATTGAAAGAAAGTTGTGTGATAGTGATCACACTGAGTCGATCCGAAGTTCTGAAAGACTGCAAGATTCATCCCAGGTTGGCGTACGGTTCGGGGCGATTTTTCGTCTTGCCCTCTTTGTTCGTGTGGCACAGGCACTCCTGCCTGTGCGCGGGTGTCCGATTCTAGCTGAGACGCTAGCCTTTGGTTTCTTCGGCTTCGCAGCAAGGGTGGGATTCGATTAGCGCATCCCGCACGCTTGTGGAGATACGAGACAAGTGTCAGGGCACGAGTTTACTCGTGCCGTCAAAAGGATCAAAGAACACAATTCCTTGCGCCGCAGGCCCAGCGTAGCGTAGCGGAGCGCCGGACAAAAAGCCCAGCGGCTAAAGTCGAAGTTTTTTGCCCGCTTTCGGCACGACTCCGCAGCCTGTCGCTCGCGCCGCTCACGCCCGGCTAACGCTCAAGTCGTGCCCTGACACTTGTATCGTCGGTCAATACCAACCACTCAATCCCCCTTCACGCCCTCTCCTCCTCTTTCGCAAAGTGCTTCAACACCGCCTCCGCCTGCGCCTTGTTGAGCACCGCCCCCAACGCGGCGGCGCTGGCCTGCTGCACCGCGCGGACGCTGCCGAAATGTTGCAGCAACCTCTGCCGGGTTCGCTCGCCGATGCCGGGGATGTCCAGCAGTTCGGACGCCCGGTCGCGCATCTGGCGGCGCTTGCGGTGGAACGTTACGGCGAAGCGGTGCGATTCGTCGCGCACCATCTGCACCAGGTGCAGCACCGGCGAGTGGCGGTCCAGGACCACCGGCTCGGCTTCCTGGCCGTAAACGTAGATGATCTCCTCTTTCTTGGCGATGGACGCCAGCGGCTGGTTGGTGATCTCCAGCGACTCCAGCGCCGCGGCGGCGGCATGCAGCTGGCCGAGGCCGCCGTCGACGAGCACCAGCGAAGGAAACGGCTTCTCTTCGTCGCGAAGGCGCTTGTAGCGGCGCGTGACCACTTCACGCATGGAAGCAAAATCGTCCACGCCTTCCACCGTCTTGACGATGAACTTGCGGTACTCCTGCTTGTTCATCTTGCCGTCTTCCCAGACGACCATGGACGCGACGGTTTCCGCGCCCTGTATGTGCGAGATGTCAAAGCACTCGATGCGTTTGGGCGGCTCGGGCAGGCCGAGCGCGTCCTGCAGGGCTTCCTGCGTGGCTTTGGCCGCGGGCTTCATCACTCGGAAACGCTGATCGTAAGACTGCTTGGCGTTCTGCGCGGCCAGGTCAATGAGCGAGCGTTTTTCGCCGCGCTGGGGGACCAGGATCTCGACTTTGCTGCCGCGCTTTTCCGTGAGCAGTTCTTCGAGTTCCGCGCGGTCTTCAAAGTCCACGGGGACGATGATGTCCCGCGGGACATATTGCTGGTCAATGTAAACCTGCTTGACCAGCGCGGAGAAAAAGATGCCGGGGGAGAAAGATTCAGGGGCTGAAGCCCTGGAGTGTTGCGACGCGGACGGCACGAGTGAACTCGTGTCCTGATACGAACCTTCCTCGGGCCGAACTAGATCGTCATCCGAAACGGTTGCATCGGGCACGGCCAGTTCCGGCAAGTCTTCCCAGAAGAATTCGCGGCGATCGAGAATCTTTCCGCCACGCAGATGGAACACGTTCACGGCCAGCATATGGTTTTCAAAGTGGTAGCCAAAGACGTCCTGATCGTCGCCCTCAGCGGCGG
>JBGPLR010000568.1:0-2567 GCA_041486545.1 Terriglobia bacterium | reverse complement strand
GATCAATTTCTGGGCCACCTATTGCGGGCCCTGCAAGACGGAGATGCCCTGGTTGGTCGAGCTGCAGAACAAATATGGTCCGCAAGGATTCCAGATTCTGGGCGTGGCCGAAGACGACGCCGGCGAGAAAGACATTATGGACTTCGCCCACAAGATGAAGTTGAATTACCCCATCCTGCGGGGCACCAACAGCGTCGCGGACCTCTATCCTGGCGATGGGCTGCCGCTCTCGTTCTACATTGACCGCTCCGGCAAAGTTGTCTACAAGGTCGTGGGATTGGTGAGCGAATCAGTGATGGAAGACGCCATCAAGAAATCTCTGGGCCAGGCCGGCAAATAAAATCCGGCAAATAGAGGCCGGCAAAGAAGAGAAGTTTGAACCGGCCTAGTGTTTGAGTTGTCGATACAGCGTTCACAACCAGCACTGGAGCGCCGCAGGCGCGAAATAATGGTAGCCCAGGCCGTAAGGCCTGGGAAGCCGATGGAAATGAATGCGAGCCCCGAAGGGGCGGCACATTAAATCGATACGCATTGCCCACAATCACTATGAAAACAAATCTTCTTCCTTTTTTTGGATTTTGCCTGCTTTTTTCCGGCGCTGCGCTGTTTGCCCAGCAGGACGATCTTTCCATCAAGAGCCGCTCCTTTGTTTCCGTTGACCCGGTGAGCACCGTGGCGGTCACGCCGGGTCGTTCCACACCGGTACGGTTCACCTTTCACGTCCTGCCGCCTTACCACATCAACTCCAGCAAGCCTCTGGCGGAGGAATTGATCCCCACGCAACTGCATTTTTCTCTTCCCGGCAACGACATCGTGATTGGCAGGATCCAGTATCCTGCCGGCGTTCTGAAGAGCTTTCCCTTCGATCCCACCACCAAGCTCAGCGTGTACTCAGGCGATGTGGTGGTAAGAGGGTTGGTGGTGGCGACGGCCAGCGGGTCCACGGGCACATACACCGTCCACGGCGAACTGAAATACCAGGCGTGTGACAACAATGCCTGTTACCCGCCCAAGAAACTGCCGTTTACGTTTAACGTGAAGGTGGGGGCAAAATCCCGCAGCGGGAAAAGGGCGCGCCCCAACGGGCAGAGCCCGCATATTCATTAAGCAAAAGCAGCACCTAGCCATTAGCACTTAGCCTGACCATCGTCGATGACGGGTTGGTCGCGGCACTACCATTCCAAGGCCAATTGCTAATTGCTTCTTTCTCACAACTCCATTCCGTACACGTCCTTGATGTCCGTCACGGAGCGGATCTCTTCCAGCACGGCTTCCGGCGCGGGCGTGTCCACTTGGACCACGGCCAGGGCTTCTTCACCCGCCCGGCCCAAGGCAAAGTTGCCGATGTTCACTTTGTGCTTGCCCAGAATCGTGCCGATCTTGCCCACCACGCCCGGCACGTCGCGATTACGGCTGTAAATCAGGTTGCCTTCCAGCGGAATTTCAATGTGGAAGTTGTCCACACCCAGCAGCCGCAGCGACTCGCCGTGCATCACCGCTCCGCGCACTTCCACTTCGTCGGTGGTGGTCTTGAGCGTCACCGCCAGCATGTCTCTGCCGCCGCTGGACGCTTTGTCTTTGCTGGTTTCGCGCACGTGAATGCCTCGTTCTTGCGCGATGGCCGCCGCGTTGACCACGTTGGCATGCTCGGCCACGCGCTGGTTCAGGATGCCCTGGATGGCAGCGTTGCGGATCAACTCCGTCTTCCATTCCGCCAGGCGGCCGCTGTAACGCAGTGAGATTTCCTGGATCGAGCCGGCCCCGGCAACCACGTTGGCCAGAAACGCGCCCAGTTTTTCCGCCAGCACAATGTACGGCTTCATCTGCGTGTACTGCGCGTAATCAATGGACGGCATATTCACGGCATTCTGGATCACGCCGCGCTTCAGGTATTCGCGCACCTGGCTGGCGATCTGCACGCCCACGGCGTCCTGCGCCTCATTGGTGGAGCCGGCGATGTGCGGCGTGGCAATCACGTTTTCCAGCGCCAGCAGCGGGGAATTCTTGGGCGGCTCTTCCGCAAATACGTCCAGCGCCAGCCCGCCGATCTGCTTGGCCGTGAGGGCCGCGGCCAGCGCGGGTTCGTTCAGCAGCTCACCGCGCGCGCACTTCACAATGCGCACGCCCTTTTTCATTTTTTTGATGGCCGGCTCGTTGATCATACCCGTGGTTTGCGGTGTCAGGCCCACGTGCAAGCTGAGGTAGTCGGCCGCGGCATAAACCTCGTCCAGCGTTGCCAGTCGTATGTCCAGCTCGCGCGCCACCGTTGCCGTCACGAACGGATCATGCGCGATCAGCTTCATCTCAAACGCCTTGGCGCGCTTGGCTACTTCCATGCCGACTCGCCCCAGCCCGATGATCCCCAGCGTCTTGCCGCGCAGCTCGGTTCCCTGCAGTGATTTTTTCTCCCACTTGCCGGCGCGCGTGCTGGCGTCAGCGCGGGGAATGTGGCGAGCCAGCGCCAGCATCAGCCCCAGGGTGTGTTCCGCCACGGCCACGGCGTTGGCGCCTGGCGTATTCATCACCGCGATGCCGGCTTTGGTGGCGGCGTCAAGATCAATGTTGTC
>JBGPLR010000567.1:0-2578 GCA_041486545.1 Terriglobia bacterium | reverse complement strand
GGAAGAGTTTGGTGGAGTCCACGGCGTCCAGGTTCAGGCCCAGCTTGTCGCGCAGGTTCTGCTGGACTTTCTGGAACTCGTTCTTGCGCAGCACGCCGTTGTTGACGAAAATGCAGAGCAATCGCCGGCCAATGGCTTTGTCCACCAGCGTGGCGGCCACGGCGGAATCAACACCGCCGGAGAGCGCGCAGATGGCCCTGCCCTGTTCGCCCACGGTGGCGCGCACCTGGCGAATGGTTTCGTCAATAAAATGCTGCGGGGTCCAATCGCCGCGCGCGCCGCAGATTTCGTAAACAAAGTTCCGCAGCAGATCAATTCCCTGCTTGGTATGGTGGACTTCCGGATGAAACTGCACCGCCCATATGCGCCGCGATTCATCCTGCATGGCGGCCAGCGCGTTGCTGGACCTGGCCACAATGCTGAACCCCGGCGGCAAAGCCTTGGCTTCGTCGCCGTGGGACATCCAGACATTCATGGTGGTGGGCAGGGTGCGGAAGAGGCGCGATTCGCCAGAAAGGGCAATTTCGGCATGGCCGTATTCGCGCTTGGGGCCAGGCACGATCTTGCCGCCGAGCTTGTGCGTGATGTAGTGCAGCCCGTAACAGATTCCGAGCACGGGGAGTCCCTGGGCGAGAATGCGCTCGTCGGCAGGCGGGGCGTCAGCGTCGTAGACGGACGAGGGTCCGCCGCTCAGGATGATGCCGGCAGGCTTGTAGCTCTTAACTTCTTCCAGAGTTGCCGTGCAAGGCAGGACCGCGGAGAAAACTTTCAGCTCGCGGATGCGGCGCGCAATCAGCTGCGTGTATTGCGAGCCAAAGTCGAGGATAACGATGGATTGTTCTTCCACGAATGATTTTCTCTGATTCCGGCGAAGCTGTAAAGGGCCATGCGAAAAGTTCAGAAGCGCGGGGGGCGGCGCCTGGATTCTCCCGGCCTGTGCCCAGACGCCTCAATGATCTCTTCCGCGACGGCATCCTCCACCGACATGTAGGAGAGCAGCCGCGTGATGTTGAGGAAATCCGAGAAGCCAAAATACAAGAGGGCCACCACGGACATCCACAGGAAAGACGCGCGCGGCGAAGCCGCCAGTATCCCTGAAGGCAAAAACAGCAAAATTACAGTGAGGGCGACGAAAGCCAGACGGACCAGAAAGAAGATTCCGCTGATGCCGCCCAGGTCAGCCGCGCGGACGTGCACCCATCCAATGGTCTCGCGGACCGCGCCGCGCGCGTGCGTGCCGGCATAGCAGAAGATGGTGGCCAGAGACAGATACCAGTTGATCGCCGCCCAGAACACGGCGGTGAAGAGAGAGGAAACCATTCCCACGAGGTAGAAGAAGAAAGGATCCGGATCCTTTTTGCTGCCGGCGATTCCCGCGGCCACTGCGATGAGCGTCATGATGGCCAGAATCGCCAGCCACGCGAACGCCGCCCGCCAGCTGTGCACCATTAGAATGCTGCGGAAGCGAAACGGCCGCTTGTCGGGCGCGGTGCGGCTCAGCAGGATCGCGCGGCCGGCAGCGCTGAAGAGCGTCCAGAGCAGAGTGACGAACAGCAGCACGCCCACGGCCGTGATTAAAGGCCGCGCCGGCATGATCACCAGAGCATGGCGAAGCGCCAGCGTGATTTGCAGAGCATCATGGCTGCGCAGGGCGATGGCGTCAGAGTCAGTGACTTTTACGCCGTTCGCAAGCGCCAATGCCGCTGCGAACAACACCGCAAACGCTACGCCGCCAAAACACCACCGCCACAACACCTCCAGCAGGAAGACGACGGGATCGTGCAACACAGCGCGAGGTCCAGCGGTGATGGGGTTGGATGTAGTCACAAGCAAACTAGCCTTTAGCCATTAGCTTTTAGCCTTTGGCTCAAGCGCGCAATTGTCAGCCGAGGCGGATTGGTATAAGCGGCGGAGTCTTCAACCACTATGAACCCGCGATAGCCGATCCCTAACACCACTCCGCTTCACCGAGACGGGCCGTTGGGATGGCACACCGGCAGTCCACGACGCATCCGGTACTATTTCACCACCAGATTAACCAGCTTGCCCCGCACCACGATCTTCTTGACGATTTCCTTGCCCTCCAGAACCGCGCGGGTTTTTTCGTCGGCCAGCACTCGCTGCAGGACCAAGTCTTCCGGGCTGTCCGCGGGGACGGAAACGTGGCTGCGCAGCTTGCCGTTGATCTGCACGGCGTAGGTGATCTCGTCCTCTTTGGCAAGCGCGGCGTCGTATTCCGGCCAGGGATGGCGAAGAAGCGCGTCCTTCTCGCCCAGAACTTCCCAAAGCTCAGCCGCCAAATACGGTGCGAACGGGGCCAGCAACAACACCAGCTTGCGCTGGACGTCCCCGAGCACCGATGCCGGGAACCTTCCGGCGGTAATTTCTTCTTCCGCGCCATACAACTCGTTCACGAACTCCATGATCGCGGCCACGCAAGTGTTGAAATGCCAGCGGCCCTGGAAGTCGTCAGTAACGCGCTTGATGGTCTGGTGGAGCTTGCGCTGCACCTGGCGGACTTTGGGAGAAATCTCTGCCGGCTTCGCGCTACTGGCTGCCCGCGCCGCGGCGGCGTTGC
>JBGPLR010000566.1:0-2580 GCA_041486545.1 Terriglobia bacterium | reverse complement strand
CGCATGGCGTCGTGGGCAAAACCGGAGATCACCATCACCGGCGTGCCTGGACGCTTCTTGCGCAGTGCACTCACCAGCGCCGGTCCGTTGACGTTGGGCATCATGATGTCTGAGATGAGCAGCGAGATCTTTCCCGGGAAGCCGTCGGCGATGGCAATGGCTTCTGTCCCGTTGGCGGCCAGCAGGACGTGGTATCCCAGACGCTCCAGGTATTCGGCGGCCGTGCTGCGCAAATCGTCTTCATCGTCCGCCAGCAAAATAGTTTCGTCGCCACGCAGATCGCCGGTCTGTTGCGTCTTGGCATGACGGTCAGGGCTGCCCGGTGCAACCATCGGGAGGTACACAATCAGCGTGGTTCCTTTCATCGGCGCCGAGTCCACGCTGATATGGCCTCCGCTCTGCTGCACGATTCCGTAAACCGTGGAAAGTCCCAGCCCGGAAGACATCTTTTTGGTGGTAAAGAATGGTTCAAAGATTCGCAGTTGCGTGGCCTGGTCCATGCCGATCCCGGTATCCTTGAAGGCGATCCGCACATACTTTCCTTCGGGCAAATCCTCATGGGCGCTCACGTTGTCATAGTTTCCCACGGCGATGTCCAGCGTGCCTCCGCCCAGCATGGCATCTCGCGCATTGGCCGCGATGTTGACCGCGATCTGCTCCAGTTGCGCGCGGTCCGCTCGCACCAGCCGCAGCCCGGCTTCAGACCGGATCTCCACCTGGCACTCAGGAGCCATCAAGCACGTCAGCATGGGTTTCAACTCCATGAGCACGGCCGGAACGTCAAGCAACTCCGGAGCGACCACTTCCTTGCGTCCAAAGGCCAGCAACTGGCGGGTCAGCGCCGCTCCCCTTTCTGTGGCGGAGATTATTTTCTCCGCGCGCGCGGCCTGCGCCGGTTCCCCGGCGTTCACCTGGAGCAATTCGGCGTGCCCGCGGATCACGCCCAGGAGGTTGTTGAAATCATGAGCGACGCCGCCCGCCAGTCGGCCCACGGCTTCCAGTTTCTGCGACTGCCGGACTTGCTCTTCCAGACCCTGCTGTTCGGTAACGTCGCGCAACACGCAGAGATGCTGGCCGGGAAAGATACGCGCTCGCAGACTGAAGTCCACCAGACGTTTCTCGCCATCGTGCCTAATCGCCGTGAAGCGCGCGCGTCCGCTGCCTTCCGCCAGCAAACGGCGCCATTGCGTTTCAAATCCTGCGTCGGCAAACTCAAACAGGTCGCGCCCCACCAGGGTCACTGTGGACTGGGCCAGCAGCGCCGCTGCAGCTGCATTCACTTCCAGACAACGCGCCAGGTTGTCGCAAATCACGATTCCGTCCAGCGAGGACTCAAACATGGCGCGTGCTGAGGCCTGCGACTGGCGCAACGCGTCTTTTGACCGCTTTCGTTCCACCGCATAGCGCACGGCGCGCACCAGCAGCCCGCGATCAAACGATCCTTTCACCAGGTAGTCCTGCGCGCCTTCGCGGACCGTAGTCAGGGCAAGCTCTTCATCGTCAGAGGCGGTGAGCACAACAATCGCCGCCGCTCCAGCGGCGCCGTTGACTCGGGCAAAAGTGTCATAGCCTGCGCTGTCGCCCAGATTCAGGTCAAGCAGGATCACGTCATACTTCGTGGCCGCAAGCATCGCTAGAGCGTTGTGCAGGCAAGACGCTTCTTGGATGCGGAGCGGACTCTCCACGGGCCGTCCCAGTAAAGAAGTCACCAGCATCGCTTCTACCGGGTTATCTTCCACCAACAGGACATCCAGCAGTTTTGTCTGCTGCCCTTCCATCGCCAATGACGGCATCGTTCTCCTCCTTCATAGCAGACCCGCAACTTTGCAGGCCTTCTTCACCTGGCGCTATTGCGTGCTGCCGCGATCATCAAATTCAACTTTTCCAGCAGCGAATGGAGTTCAGCCTCCAGATTGGCCAGGATCTCCGCGGCCCCCGCGAGAGAGCCTGCTGCGCCCATCGCTTCCAGGTTTCCGGCCAGCGCGACTGCGCCCGCAGCGGAAAGCTGCAGCGCCGAGCCCTTCATCTTGTGGCTCGCATGCCACAGCATGCCGGACTCTTGCTGCGCGATTGCCTTCTCCATCTGCAGCAGCAGCTCCGGATATTGGCTGGTAAAGATCACCACCAGACGATGCAACAGCTCCGCATCGCCGTCGACGCGGTCCCATAGCAAACCGGGGGCAAACTCCGTGGATTTCAATGCCGCAAATTCCGGTGAGTCCCGCAGCGACTGCGCCACAATCGTGCTCGCCGTTGTGTCTCCCTGGTTCATTCGCTGTGCTCCTTCTGGCAGCCAGAAACCTTGAGTCAAGGGTCGCCCGCCGCCGGGAGCGCCTAATGTGTCTATCGGCTGAAAAGTAGGGGAAGTTAGGCTCCTAATCGATCCAAAACCAGTACTTTAGGACTCATCTACAGGTAGGGTTACCCGCGAAAGGAGCAATGCAGGCTGATGGTAATTGAGGTGATCGGCCTGCTAAAATCAAGTTGTCTGACATATTGTGTCTGACATATTGTCTTGACCAGAGCGGGAGTAATTCAGTGGTAGAATGCCAGCTTCCCAAGCTGGACGTCGCCGGTTCG
>JBGPLR010000565.1:0-2592 GCA_041486545.1 Terriglobia bacterium | reverse complement strand
TTCATCGTCTGCCCGTAACCTGTCTTACCGCAGCGCTTTTCCCCTCCGCCAGCCGTGGCGCCGTTGCGGTCACTCCCGCGAGCGGAGTTCAGTCGCGGGAGAGAAACACGTGGGTTCTCCCATGAGACTCCCCGTCCGCTTGCGCCGTTGCCGCACATCTTTCAAAATCCAGTGCTTCCCGGAACAGACCACGCCCAAGACGGTCTACTCCGTGGGATAAGAACGCCGCATTGGCGGAACCTTGCGGTCTTTTTGTGGGGCTTGGTAGGGGCTCGCCGTCAGTCGTTACCGGGCGTCTTGCTGGCGGTGAGAGGCAGATCCTTCGACTCCCCTTCAGCAAGGCCCAGGGTCGCTCAGGATTTCGGCAGCAGGCTCCCACTCTCCCGCCAGGCGGGATCGTTCACGCCTGCTAACGCCTCAACTTCAACCAGACATGAGTAGAAGGCCGGACCTTCCCCCAGGTCGGTAAGCGTTTCAGAAGTAAGCACGTTAATGCTCTTGCCGTCCGGAGCCAGACGGGCCCAGTTCAGCTTGGCGGCTACCACGCCGCGCTGCACCGCGCCGTTGACGTGGGCGCGCAGCCGCACTTCGCCGCGGTTGTTGAAGACCCGCACCCAATCGCCTTCGTGAATGCCGCGGTGGCTGGCGTCGTCCGCGTGGATCTCCAGCAGATCGGGCTGCTCCATCTTTTTGACCGAATCCACGTTGCAGAAGCTGGAGTTCAGGAAGTTATCAGCCTTGCGCGAGAGCAATTCGAGCGGAAGCTTTTTGGCCTTTTCCGAATGCCGCGATTCCTGCGGCGGAACAAAAGCCGCAATCGGGTCCTTGCCCTGGGCCGCCAACGCTTCACTAAAGAGTTCGGCTTTGCCGCTGGCGGTAAAGAACCCTCCCTGAGCGTACGGCAGGAAGGGGCCATCTCCGAAATTCAAGCGCGTCGGTCCTTCGTTTTCCAGACGATCGCGCGTGATGCCTTCAAGCCAGCCGTCCAACCTCGCGTTGCCGGTGCTGGGGACCAGGGCCAGGTCAATCATTTCGTCCACGCTCTGGTGGAAGCAGTCGTCGGTGAATCCCATGCGGGCGGCAAGATCGGTGAAGACGTCATGATTGGAGCGGCACTCGCCCAGCGGCGCAATCGCCTGGTTGGAAACCTGTACGTACGTATGTCCGTAAGCTTTAGTCAGGTCTTTGTGTTCAAAGAACGTAGTCGCCGGCAGCACGATGTCGGCGTAATGGGTGGTGTCAGTGAAGAACTGCTCATGGACTACCGTAAACAAGTCTGGCCGGGAGAAGCCGCGGACCACTTCGTTGTTATCGGGCGCGACTACGGCCGGGTTGGAGTTGAAAACAAACACCGCTTTCACCGGAGGGTCATTGGCCTGGTTGAGCGCCGTGCCCAGCTCCACCATGTTGATCATGCGCGCCCCGCGGCCCAGCGGACTTTTTGCCATCAGGTCAGGACGCTCCAGCGCCGGGTTGTTCAGCCCGAACGATCCGCTCAGCGAAAGCTGCATCCCGCCGCCTATTTCTTTCCACGATCCGGTAACGCAAGGCAGCATGGCGATGGCCCGCACCGCGGAGCCTCCGTTCTCCGCCCGCTGCACGCCGTAGTTCACGCGAATCACCGCCGGGCGCACCGCGGCGTACTCCCGCGCCAACTTGCGGATGTCGTCGGCGGAGATTCCGGTCCATTGGGCGACCTTTTCCGGCGGGTAGTCCTGCACGCGCTGCTTCAGTTGCTCAAAGCCGACGGTGTATTTGCTCAGGTAGTCGGCATCATGCAGGTTTTCGCCGATGATCACGTGCATCATGCTCAGCGCCAGCGCTACATCCGTGCCAGGGTTGATGGGCAAATACCAGTCGGCGGCCTTCGCGGTTCGCGTCAAGTAAGGATCAATCACCACCAGCTTGGCGCCGTCTCGCCGCGCTTCTTCAATAAACGGCCACAGATGGATGTTGGTCCCGTGGATGTTGGCGCCCCAGGCAATGATGTATTTCGACTTGGCGAATTGCTCCGGCTCGGTCCCGATGTTGCGCCCGGTGACCGACATGTTGCCCGCCGCGCCCGCCGTGGCGCAGATGGTGCGGTTCAATTGCGACGCGCCCAGGCGATGGAAGAAACGGAACGCCATACCGGCAAAGCTGAGCACGCCCATGTTGCCGGCGTATGAATAAGGAAGAATCGCTTCCGGGCCGAAGTCAGCGGAGATCTGCTTGAAGCGCACGGCAGTTTCGTTGAGCGCTTCGTCCCAGCTGATGCGGACAAAGTCTGATGCGTCGCCCTTGCCCTTCCCCTTGGGCGCAACCCGCCGCATGGGGTACAGCACTCGGTCCGGCGAATACACGCGATCCAGATACTTGGTGACTTTCGCGCAGAGAAAGCCGCGCGTGACCGGATGCGCGGGATCGCCCTGGATCCTGGTCGCGCGCCCGCCTTCCACGGTAATCAGCACTCCGCAAGCGTCAGGACAATCATGCGGACAGGCGGCGCGGACAACTTTCTTCATAGGGACAATTATATGTCGGAGACAGGTAAAAAAATCGGACAGGGGAGCGGCTTAGAAGTTGGTCAGGCAGACGCTCGAGCAGTCGTGG
>JBGPLR010000564.1:0-2600 GCA_041486545.1 Terriglobia bacterium | reverse complement strand
GTCTGCAAGTCGGTGGAGTCGTCAATCGCGTGCGACCACGTCCAACTGGAGAGGAATTCAAAGTTGCCCGCGAAGCGCTTCGAGAAATTGACCGTCAGGCCGTGGTACACGGAGTTGCCGGAAGATTCCTGCTGCACCACATCGCTGAACGGAACCGGGACGCCAGGCGTGCCGGTCGGGAAGCCAGCAGCAGTCGCCAGCGCGACCAAGCCGGGATAACCGACAGCTCCCGGACCGCCGAAGGACGGGTTCGGCCCGGTGGGCCGGAAGAAGTTGAAGACCGCGGCGGTGCCGATGAACTGGCCGCTTAAGCCTGCGTTGGGGCCAACAACGCCGGCGCAGTTCAGCACGCCGAGCACGCCCGGCTGGATCACGCTGATTCCGCAGGCGGTGGCCGTCGGCAAGCTGGATGCCACAGGTGCGGCGACCGAGGTCGGCCGGGAAGGCGTCTGGCCACCGGCCAGCGCGTTACGGAAATTGCGGATCAGGCGGCCGGCGAGCGGCGCGGTGATGTTGCGCGGGCGATTGAGCTTTACACCGTGCGTGTAAGTATAGGAGACGCTCAGCTTGTAATCAGACCAGAACTTCCGCTCCACGGTGAAATTGGCTTGCTGCACGTAGCCGTAGCGGAAATTCTTCGCCACGTGCAACGTGAACGGAAGCAGCGGGAGCGGAACGCCGGCGGCGATGTAGTTCTGATTGACGAAGATGGAATTTGCCAGCTTGGGGTCGAAGCGCTGCTGATTGCACAAGTACCCCGAAGACGCGACGAAGGTCGGCACGGGGCTGCGCGGGCACGTCCCGCCGGCCGGAATCCTCTCCAGCACGCCCTGGAAGAAAGTGCCGGCGTTTAACGCGGTGGCCACGTTCAGTGGCGTGATAGCCGCCCCGGTGGCGGTGCCGCCGCCGGAGAGCAACTGGATGGAATGCGCACCCTCCGAGGTGGCAGAGTTGAAGGCCACGGCGAGCAGCGGGTGATCGAAGAAAATGCCGTAGCCGGCGCGGATCAAAGTCTTGCCGTCGCCCATGGGATCCCAGGCCAGCGCGAAACGCGGCGACCAGTTGTTCTTATCACGCGGAATGCCTTCCAAAATGTTGAGCGCTTTTTCAGCGGCCGCGTTCATCGGCGTCGGCGAGGGGAACAAGGGGGTAAGTTCCAAATCGTAGCGGACGCCGTAGTTCAGCGTCAGGCGCGGATGCACTTTCCAGCTATCCTGCGCAAACCAGGCGAGGGTCGTATTTTGGAAAGGCAGTTTGGAAGTGCCGATGCCCTGGATGAATACCTGCGGCGCGCCGAGGCCATACGCTTGCGCGGCCGTGAGACTCGTGGGCAGGCCGGTATCGCTGGTGCTGAGGCCGCCGAAATTGTACAGCCCGCCGAAGTTCAACTCAAAAATCTGGTCCTTCTTGGAGCGCAGCTGGATCAAGTTCACGTCGCCGCCGAACTTGATTTGGTGGCGGCCCCTGGTCCAAGTCATGTTGTCGGTCCACTGCCAGCGGCGCTCAATGCGGTCCACCGTGGAGAAGGGCTCGCGGCCGAAGAAAGCGAAACCGGTGATGTTGACAGCAATGGCGCTGCCGCCGGGTAACTGGGAGAAACCGTAGTGCAGGCCGCGGCGGGCGAATTGGAAGCGGGCCTCGTTGAAAAGCCTGGGGGTGAACGCGGTCACGTGCTGTCCCACGATGGCGAGGTCGCGGACCTGGTTCAATGACGTGCGGGTGCCGGCATTCTGCCCGAAGTTCTGGTTCTGCGCGTTGACCTGGATGCCGGTGACCAGCGAGGGAGTGATATTCACGCGCACAAAGCTGTTGTTTTTTTCGTTCCAGATGTGATCAATGCGCGCGGACCACTGGCTGGTGCCTTCTTTGATCGGATAATTCCCCATCAAGCTGCGCAGGCTGACGAAGGAAGCCGGCAATGGGACTACGTTCACGGCGGTGCAGTTGCCGGGGATCGTAATATTGCAGTCGATGGGCAGGGGGAAGATCGGGGCATTGGCTGGCAAGCCAAACAGCGGTCCGAGGGCACCCACATTACCATTGAGCGCCACGGCCGAGGAAGCTCCCGTAATACCGGCCGCCCGGATCAAACCCTGAATCTGCGCGTTGATCACCGGATTGGCATTCGCGCACGCGGCGCCGTTGCCGGTCAGCGCGCCGAGATTGGTCGTGTAAAACGCGGCTTGGCCGGTGGCGCCGGGTGTCAAAAGGAGGGGAACGGGAATGCAAGGAACCGCGGTGGAAACCAATCCGAAATTGTTGGAGCCGATGTTGGTGAAGCCGGACTCTTGCCGGCGCGTGGTTTCAAAGGACAGGAAGTAAAACGTCTTGTCCTTCTTAATGGCACCGCCCAAAGTGGCGCCGCCCTGGAACCGCGTGTAAGGCTGCTTGACGGGAGTGACCGCGCCGGTGGCCGGGTCCACTTGCACAGAAAATGGGGTGCGCGCCTGAATGCTCTTGTGGCGGAGGAATCCGAAGACGTTGCCATGCACGTCATTGGAGCCGCCCTTGGTGACGATGTTGATGACGCCTCCCGTGGCGCGGCCGAATTCCGGCATGTAGTTGCTCATAATCACCTGGAATTCCTGCACTGCTTCCTG
>JBGPLR010000563.1:0-2608 GCA_041486545.1 Terriglobia bacterium | reverse complement strand
CCGGCAATGCCCGGCAAAGTAAGCACCTGGCCGGTGAATCCCATAAAGCCCAGCAGGATGATCAAATTCAGGATCAACGCCACGTTGGCGTTGATGCCCGCACCCCGATAGTAGACCAGCATGAAGATCAGGACCGCCAGCATTCCGAAAATGGCCGCGTTCACGCCGGCTTTGATGGAGTCCGCTCCCAGAGAAGGACCGATCGTCCGCTCGGTGAGGTAGTGCAAGCTGGCGGGCAGGGCGCCGGATTTGAGCAGCATGGAGAGATCGCGCGCTTTCTGCTCAGTAAAGCCGCCTTCAATGGTCCCCCGGTCCCTGATTTCGCTTTTGACGTTGGCTGCTTCCTGCACCTTGTTATCCAGCACAATGGCGATGAAGTGGTTGGGGTCCGCGGTGGTCTCATTGTGGGTGGAAGTAAAAGCCGCGAACTTGCGGCCGGCCGAAGCGGTAAGGTTGAAGGCCACGCTGGGCTGGCCGGCCTGATCGGTGCTGGGACTGGCATCCATGATGTCCGTGCCGCCCACCACCGGGATCCTGCCGAGGATGAAAACGCGGTCTTCCTGCGGGCCGCTGCCGCCGGGCGTACCGCGCAGCATGACTGTTCCCGGGGGCAGAATGTTGTTGTGTGCCTGCAGCGCTTGTTGCTCGTTATCATATCCGCCCGCGCCGTCAAAACACTGGCGGATCTCCAGCCGGGCGGTGGACTGAATGATGGTTTTCACGCGTGCCGGATCATCCACGCCGGGCAGCTGTACCAGAATCTGGTTGTTGCCCATGCCGTTGCGTTGAATGCTCGGCTCGCTCACACCCAGGCTGTCAACGCGGCGGCGGATGGCCTCAATGGACAAATCCACGGTCCGGGTCTTGAGCTCGGCGATCACCGTGGGCTTCAGGGTGAGCGTCCACGCTCCCTCGGCGCCGGCGGCGACGTCGTACGATTCCCAGGAGCGGTCACTGACCAGGTTGCGCATTTTCGCGGAAGCGTCTAAAGGAACGCCCTTGATGACGAGCCTCTCCGGCTGATTGTCGGCGTCAGGCTTAACGATGTCCGCGTAGGTGATGCCGTTCTTGGCCATTTCTTCTTTCAGGGCTTCACTGGCGTGGTCGGTTTCCGCGTTGATGGCGTCATTCACCTGCACTTGCAGGACCAGGTGGGTGCCGCCCTTCAGGTCCAAGCCCAGATGAATCCGGTCCAGGATGGCTTCTTTCAGCCCTTGTCCATTGAAACTTTTGGGCCAGCCAAGCATGCCGTACAGACAGAGAAGCAGCACGGCAGCAATGATCAGCGTTTTGGTCAGTAAGTTCTTTTGCATTTTCTGAATGCCACTTCTCTTTTTATGATTTCTTCTCGTCGTCGTCGCGGCCCACGGACACCACCGCGCTCTTGGCGATTTCCAGCCGCAGGTTGTCCGGCGGCACTTTCAGGGTCACGGAGTCATCTTTCATGGAAATGATGGTGCCACGAATTCCGCCTCCGGTGGTGACGCGGTCGCCGTTTTTCAGGCTGCTCATGATGGCCTGCCAGCGCTTGGTCTTTCTCTGCTGGAAATAGAACGTGGCCGCGATAAACAGCAGCGGCAACAGCAGGAAGATTCCCAGCCCGCCGCCGCCCCCAGTCTGAAACAGAAGTAAATACATTATGTTTGCACCATTCTTAAACGATCGCTGCGCCAGCCGAACGCACACTCACCTGCACACAGAGAGGAGTTTTTCACCCGCTGGTCACCGCTGATCAAATCCCGCCCGGGCCTCCTGCACATGACCTTCTTCGTGCGGGAGTAATTCGGAGGTTGTAGTTGCGCTCGGAAAAATCGGAGGCCCTCAGACCATGGACGCCCTGCCAGAAAGCAATCCTGAGATGTCCCCAAGCTGTATAGCATGACGTACCGACCGCATAGTGTCAAGATAGAACGCCAGATTGTGGACAGTGTTCAGCACTCCGGCCAGCGGCTCGCCGGCGACAAACAAGTGCCGCAAATAGGCCCGGCTGTACCGGGCACAGACCTTGCACCCGCATTGGGGGTCGGGCGGCGACTGGTCTTGGGCGTACCGCGCGCCCTTGATATTGATGCGGCCTTCGGAGGTGAACAGCAGGCCGTGACGCGCCGCCCGCGTGGGCAGCACGCAATCCATCATGTCCACGCCCATGGCGGCGTACTGCACGATCTCATCCGGGTATCCCACGCCCATCACGTAGCGCGGCTTGTCTTGGGGCAGGACTTCCAGGACGGCGGCGATCATTTCCAGCGTCTGGGCGCGCGGCTCGCCCACGCTGAGCCCTCCGATGGCGTACCCGGGAAAGTCCATCTCCACGGTGCGCTCGGCTGATTCGCGGCGTAAATCCGCATACATGCCGCCTTGCACGATGCCGAAGAGAGATTGGGTGCCGCCGGAAGGAGTTGTGATTCCCGGATCCCACCCTTTGCTCAAAGAACGCGCAAAGGATGGGGCACCCGCTGCCATTTCCGAGTCCGCGCTTCCCGATCTCCCAACACCCGGACTTTCAACGGACTCAGCGTTCCGATGTCCCGATGTCCGGATGTCCCGATGTCCCGATTCCATCCAGGGGACTTCATGCTTGTGGGCCGAAAAATAGTCCTTGCTGCGG
>JBGPLR010000562.1:0-2611 GCA_041486545.1 Terriglobia bacterium | reverse complement strand
CGTATCCCGCGCGGTGCTGGAGATGCGCGCGGCGCGCTCCCTGGGGGACAAGCTGTTCCACTTGCATGGCCAGCAGTTCGGAGCGACTGTACCCGAAAATTATTTCCGCGGCGTCATTGGCCATAACGATCCGGCCGGCGTGGTCAATTTGCAGGATGGCGTCCGGCGCAGCCTCCAGGAGCTGGCGCACCTGTCTTTCACGCACCATCAGGGCGTGGTCCCACTTTTTATGCTCGGTGATGTCCCGGGCAATCGTCGAAATGCCCACCGGGTTCCCAGAGGAACCGCGGATCGGAGAGGTGGTGAGCGAAACGTGGATCTTTTGCCCGTCTTTGCGCAAGCGGACGGTTTCAAAATGGCGCACCGGCTCGCCTCGCTTGATCTGTCCCGTATCTTCCAGAAATTCGCGGGCACGGTCAGGCGGCACCAGGATGGCCATGGACCGGCCTTTCATCTCTTCCGCCGTATAGCCGAAAATGGCTTGCGCGCCCGCGTTCCAGTCCAGGATGATGTGGTCCATGGTTTCGCCGATGATGGCATCGTCGGAAGATTCCACGATCGCTGCCAATCGCCGCTTCACTTGTTCTTCGTGGCGTTGCTCCGTCACGTCAAAGACCATGGAACGGCTCCTCAGGAAGTTGCCACTGCTGTCGGTGATCGCGGTGGCGCTGATCAGGGTGTGCAGGCAGGCGCCGTCCTTGGGAACAAATTCCAGTTCCACGTTGTGGACTTCGCCGTGCTCTTTCAAACGGGCAAAGCTCTGCTGGAAGACTTCCCGGCTGGCAGGACTGAGCAGCTCCTGGATTTTGACCTTGCCAACCAGTTCCTCACGGCGGTAGCCGAGCCATTGCAGTTCCGTATCGTTGATTTCGACAAACGTGCCCGCTTGATCCACCGAGTGGGTGCCGTACGGCGTGCGGCTATCAAGGTCCCGAATGAGCTCTGGGGGCTCACTGGGCGGGAGTTTAGACACAATGATTCTCGGGCACAAATTAATGAGTTGTTATGGGCCTAAGCATGGCCTGTAACCTCTTCGCCACGCTGTGACATCCATCACACTAGGTTAAGGCCCTTTAAGAGTTGAGGATGCCGTCGCTCAGTGCATTCCCCACGCTTTGCCGGGATGTCGGAGGACCCTGAGCGGAAGGAGCACTCGCATCCAGACCTTGCCAAACGCCTGCAAATTACGCGATAATAACCACTTGCCCGGTAACTTACGGGCCTCCCAAGAGGAAAGGAATTGAGTCAGTGCTAATGATACGACTGGCGCGTATTGGTGCGCGCAAGCAGCCTTATTACCGTGTGGTTGTAATCGACAAGGAGCGCGCCCGCAACGGTCGCTCCGTGGAAGTGGTGGGTTTGTACAACCCCCGCAGCACCCCGGCCACCATTGATCTAAAGCGTGATCGCATCGAATATTGGGTTTCCAAGGGCGCACAGCTTTCTGACACCGTGAGCCGCTTGCTTGCCAAGTCTCCGGCCCCGGCCGCAGCAGGTACCGCGGCTTAATAGAACAGCAGCAGTTGGGTCTTCCGGCGAGAGCTGTAGAAGTGTACCGACCCCAAGAATCACCACAAGGACGGCCTTATGACGGATCCGGGCGGCGACATGCGTATGCTCGTGGAGCAGATTGCTCAAGCTCTGGTGGATGCTCCCACAGAAGTTCAGGTGAGCGCGGTTGAGGATGGCGATGCCACGGTGCTGGAACTCCGCGTGGCAGCCACCGACCTGGGAAAGGTCATTGGCAAGCAAGGGCGGACGGCAAAGTCCATCCGCACCATTCTTGGCGCGGCCAGCATGAAGCTGAAAAAGCGCTACACGCTGGACATCATCGAAGAAGATTAGTTTGCGGTAGCAGTGATGAACAATCATAAGCCCCAGCAAGCCGCAGCCCCCCGAGTTGAAACGGACGTGGAAACGGGCGTTAGAACGGGCTTGAAAACGAACGAGGGCGGCGGCCAGGGTGAATTTGTCACCATTGCTAAAGTGACAAAGACCCAGGGGCGGATCGGCGAAGTAGGGGCCGCGCTTCTGACCGACTTCCCTGAAAGGTTTACCACGCGCAAGCGGCTGTTCGCGCTCGGGCCCCAGGGCCGCCGTCGCGAACTTGACCTGGAAGATTACTGGTTCCACAAGGAACAGGTCGTGCTGAAGTTTGCCGGCGTGGATTCCATCACCCAGGCGGAAGAGTTGATTGGCTGGGAGATCCAGGTCCCGGTGAGCGAACGGGCCGCCCTGAAAGACGGCGACGGCTCGGTGTACGTGAGCGATCTGGCAGGCTGCGCGGTGTTGAACCACGGCAGCGAAATTGGCAAGGTGGAAGACGTCCAGTTCGGCAGCGGAGAAGCGCCGCTGCTGGTGGTCCGAAGCGATGCCAGCCGGGGACAGAAAGAATTTCTTGTTCCCTTTGCTTCCGAGTTCGTAGAGAGCGTGGAACTGGAGCAGAAGAAGATTTTCATGAAGTTGCCGTCCGGACTTTTAGACCTGGACGCGCCGCTGACCGAAGAGGAAAAGCAGCGGCAGAAACAACAAGATTGAGACCCGCCGATGAAGTTCGAGATGGTCACGATTTTTCCGGACTTCTTCCGCGGGCCGCTGGATTACGGCATTG
>JBGPLR010000561.1:0-2619 GCA_041486545.1 Terriglobia bacterium | reverse complement strand
GCGAGGGCGGTGCTGGCGTCGGGGGTCTGGCGGACACCCTGGACCGCGGTATGCCGCCAGTCCAGCAATCCAAATGGGCAAGCGGGTGTGCCCGGGTCAAGAAACAATTCCTTGCCGTCCGGTCCCTGCACTACTGCGATTTCGGAATCCAACTGGCCCCAATCGGGAAGGTTCTGCTGAAAAAAAGTTTCGTCGCGCGAGGTCACCCGGGCCACGTAAGCCGGCAAGTTGATGGAGCGGACCATGGCCACGAACAAGCGCGTTAGCTCGTCGCGCTTGCCTTCATTCTTCTTCAGAATATCTTCTGCGGAAATCTGTTCCTGCGGCTGCTTCTCTGTCCTGAAGCGCTCCAGGGCTTCTTCGCTCCTATCTTCAAACGAAAGGTTCTTCATCTTCTGGATGCGGGCATACATCTTGCGCAGCTTTTGCTCGGGGGTGTCAGATGGGCTCACCAACTGGTTGGCTGCCGCGGCGACGGCGGCGGAGTGGCCGATGTATTTCTCAACTTCCTTGGTCCAGTACTTTCCCTCTTCCTTCCAGAACTCGGCCGGCTTGGCCATCTTGTCCGTGCCATAGTAGAAGTTCACCCGCCACTTGAGCATAGCGGACGGAGGCGCGAGTTCCTCTTCTTCGAAAGCGGGAATGTCCTTCAATTCAAGTTGCAGTTGCCGGTCATTGATCGACTTGATGGCCGCGCCGGAAGGAAGGCCGACCGTGGTAAAGAAAACCCGCCTGGTGTTGCCACGCATATCAACAACATCACGGCTGCCACTGTAAGGGATAAAAGTGAACTGGGCCCGCTTTTGCGGAAGCCTTTCCTGCACAATCCAACGGGGAGCATAGACGCCGGTGTCCCAGTACTCGGTGTACTTGAATTCGACAATGCAACCGGGTTGGACGTTGGGCAGCGCAAAAGCCTTGGCCTGCAACTTCACGCCCTGTCCTTTGACAATGGTTTTGTCGAATACCTTGCCGGCGTAAGGGGTGATGGTACCGTCCGGAGCGATGGTGCGGCCCTTGACATCAGTGAGATGAAATGCTGTACCAAAATAGGGAATCTCCACGTCGCCCCACTCGCGGCCCTTTTCCGTGAAGATCTTGATCCGCATGTAAACAACTTCGTGCCTGCGATTGTCGTCAAGAGTTTTCTCGTGATTAAGGATGATGGCATCCGTCGGGTGCGCCGGATTGGCGGTCATCTTCAGCTCTTCTTGCTGGATGGCGGGCCAGTCGTCCAGTGCGAACACTACGCGAGGTGTGAACAAAGCAACAGCAAGCAGGATTCCTGGCAAACGCAGGTCACGGGGCATGGTCAACCTCATCTTGGTCATGATGGTGTGAAGGTCTGGGTAGGTTTTTATACCTCAGGAAGATAGTTTGCGGCAATAGGGCATGGAGGATGGCCTTGTAGTTCCAGGTAGGTTCGTGCGTTGGCGGTTTCGCGCAGCTTAGTTTACGGGCTGAGAATCGCGCGGTGGAACGGAAGTTTTGATCCGCTCGAACACGGCCTTGACCACGCGATCACAACGCACGGCGTGGAACTGGTAGAGGTCGGCGCTACGGCCTTTGGCGCGAGCGTACAGTTCTTTACGCAGCATGGCGTGGGCGCGATGCAGACGCGTCTTCACCACGGCTTCGGTTACGCCCATGCTGTCCGCGGTGTCCGCCACGCTCATCTCTTCCACTTCGCGCAGCACCACGACGGTTCTATAAGCTTCCGGCAAGTGCTCAATGGCTTCTTCCAACAAGCGCCGCGTTTCCGTGCGGGCCGTGGAGTCTTCCGGAGTGGGATCTGAGGATTTCAACATGGGCATGGAATCTCCGTTGTTCGGCAGGGCGTCAAGCTCCTGGTAGCGTCCGCTGCGCCGCTTGCGTGCCAGCGCTTCATGAATGGCGATGCGAGTGAGCCAGGTGGAGAACGCGGCCTTGCCGGCAAATTGGCCCAGATGCGTATAAGCGCGGACGTAAGCGTCTTGCATCACGTCTTCGGCTTCGCCGTCATTGCGCAGGATGATCCGCGAAACACGGTAGAGCCGCTGGTTGTAACGCCGCATCAGGATCTCAAACAGCGCGGTTTCCCCGGCCAGCACGCGGCGAACAACTTCTTCGTCCTGCAATTCACTCTGCGTATCGGGTTGGAGCGCCGCAATCGTTGCCATTTGGGGATCCTCCTGCCTGCCCAGCTATAGAGTAGCCGATGGCGAAGCAAGTTACACGATTTTAGGGGGCCAACTGGCGGCAATCTCAGGGTAAGAGGACGTGTATTTGCAATGACTTAGGGATCGTCAACATCTGAAGGCGGCTGCTTTCAGCGCACCAATCTGAGTACCGGCGCCGCGGCAAAGCTTAAGCTGCCGAGAAATCAAAAGGGTTTATGATTGTCCATTATGTCGGCCACTGGTCCAGGTTCGAACTCCGCCATCATTGAAGTGAAAGCATACTCCGGGGAGCAGGCGCGCTGGTATTGCGACCAACTCGAGCGCGGCAAAGTCATTCTCTTTTCTGAAGTGCCATTTGAATTTCCCGAAGACGACCGCAAGTTTCTGCTGTCGCAGAAGCAGACCGGGTCGCGATTCCACAAGAACATTTCGTATCGTCCGGCGAAGGACATTCTCAAGG
>JBGPLR010000560.1:0-2622 GCA_041486545.1 Terriglobia bacterium | reverse complement strand
TGGCGGAACGCGTGGCAGAATTCGTCCGCACTCACCATGTGACCCATGTGGTTTTCGGACGCTCCGCCACCAAAGGCTGGAAGCGGTATCTTTACTGGTCGGCAATTCACCGTTTTCTGCGCGATGCGCCCTCGGTGGACGTGCACATTGTGACCCAGGAAACCGAGTGATGGCAGAGCGCAGCCGCATCCTGGTGGTGGATGACGAGACACAGATTTCGCGCGTGCTCAAGACCACGCTGACCGCGGAGGGTTATGAAGTCAAGACGGCTGCCAACGGAGAAAGTGGTTTTGACGCCGCCATGGACTGGCTGCCCGATCTCATCGTGACCGATCTCTCCATGCCGGGCATGAGCGGCATTGAATTGTGCCGCGCAGTACGCGAGCGTTCGCAAGTGCCAATTATCGTGCTTTCGGTGCGCGGAGAAGAGAAGAATAAAGTTGAGGCCCTGGACGCGGGCGCCGACGACTACGTCACCAAACCCTTCAGCGTCAATGAACTGCTGGCGCGGGTGCGAGCGAATCTGCGGCGCGTTGCGGCCAATGCGGAGCCCACGGCCGAGCCGATCCAAGCCGGCGATTTTTACATTAATGCCGAATCGCGGCGGGTGCGGGTGCGCGGTAAAGAAGTCCATCTCACGCCCAAGGAGTTCGACCTGCTGATCTTCATGGCGCGGCACCCGGAAAAGGTGCTGACTCATCGCGTGCTGCTCAACGCCGTCTGGGGCGGCGAGAGCGTACAGCAACCGGAATACCTCCGCGTCTTTATCAACCAACTGCGCAAGAAGATCGAGCCGGGCTGGACGCCGCGATACATCGTCACCGATCCCTGGGTGGGGTATCGCTTCCAGCCTAGCGGCCAGCCCGCTTAGCGCCAGCAGCTATAGCAACTCTGAATAGGGCTCATCAATAGTTTCAATTTCACAAGCGGATTCATGTGGGATAGTGTAACGCCTAACAATTGCTAAGGCCGGTGAGTACTCGGGACGCGGGGCTCCGGCAGCTTCAGCCAATCGGAGGAAAACATGAAAAGACGTATGTCTGCAGGTCTTGTGGTGGTTTTTGCGTTGTCGTCACTGGTTGCGGCGCAAAGAAGCACGAAGCCCGGCCCAGGAATCGTAAAGAAGGTGTTTGTCATCTCGGGCGAGGTTCGCGATGCAGGAAAGTCTCTGGTGAGCGACGAGATCAATAAATGGACCGTGGACAACGCAGATATTCTCAAAGACCGGGAAGGCGCTTACCTTACGGTCAAATGTCACGTGGATTCCGACAAGCATACGATTCACGTTCTTTCCATTAGCCCGCAGCAGGTGGAAGCGCGCACGGCCAAGCCCGGCGACTCCGCTTTCCGGCGTTAGCGCCAGAAAAAGTCTGGCCACTGCGAAGCCGCGATCATTCAGTATTCTTCGCTGTTTGTGCCGACAAAAGAGTTTCTCGCGGCGTCGCGTTTCGTCTCCCATCCGGCAATCCGTCTTTACAAAACATTTACGTTTCCCCAATTCCTTCCTTATGTCTGATCTTGTGCAATGACTCTTGCACGCTGCCCTCACATTGAGAACGGCTGGCCAGGGGTTGAGGAAATGCTTCTTCGCGGCATCATCGTCAGTTGCGCCACTTTAGGGACTCCATTCCTGTTGTGGTGCCTCCAGGGTTTTTCCAGGGAATTGCGGCGATACAAGAGCAGCGCTGCGTCCCTGGTGAGCGTGGAGAGCTGGGCCGGCTCGGGTCGTGGCCACGGCAGCAATGTTGTCAATATCACACGGACACGAAAGCGATTCTCGCAAGCATCCAAGCAGCAGGCTCCTGGAACCCGGCCAGGCCGGTCCGCTTGACTCCTATGGCGCTCTCGCCAACAACATCGCAGCCGCGAATCGGAATGTGGCGGATGGCTACGGGCGCGATCAGGACTTTAGCAGGGCATAAAGTTTCTAGCAGAAAGGTTGGCATCATGAAAACGAGACAAAGGCGACGTGCGGCCAAGAATGCCTGGACCGTCGCTATGCTTATCACAGTTTGTTTGTGCGGAGCCGTGCCAAGGGGTCACGCCCAGGCCGCGGTGGCTGACAACAAGGTGGCTGGCTTGCCCGCCGCTTCTTCCAGCCCTGTTGCTGCAGCGCCGGGCGCGCCCAACACGAGTAATGCTGAAGTTCTGGAAGAACTCACAAGAATGCGCGCGCGTATTCAAGAACTGGAGGCGATGCTCAAAGCCCAAGGTGTCTCCACAAGTGCCAGTACCGAATCGGATTCGCCGTCGCCGGCGGGCGCCCAGAATTTCCTAAGCGCATCGTCGTTGCGGCTTGCGGCTTTGCCCGGCAGGGCGTCGCAAGCGGCAACGCCGGAGGCGAAGAAGCCGGCCGAACCATTTGCCTTTGCCGACTTCACATGGCTCAACGGCAACGCGCGCACCAAAGAAGCGGCCTTCGATTCAAAATTCTTTACGCCGGAGATCCGCGCCGACGTTGACTACATCTACGATTTCAACCATCCTTCCGATAACACCATTGGCGGATCGAGTGAAGTATTCCGCGCCAACGAGTTCCAACTCACACAACTGGGAGTGGGCGGCGACTTTCACTTTGACAACGTTCAGGCCCGGCTGATGACCCAGTTTGGCATGTATTCG
>JBGPLR010000559.1:0-2626 GCA_041486545.1 Terriglobia bacterium | reverse complement strand
GGCTTGCTGGGGTGATCGCCAGCGTCCGAATAGGAGCGAGGGACCTTGTGTTTGCTGATGTGAACAAGAGGGTACGAAGCACAAGGTCCCTCGGGCCTACTCGCAAGCTGAAGAAAGCGCTTGTTCGTTGACGGCCCTCGGGATGACGTACTTAATAATTCTCTCCGCGATGCCCGAGTTCACACGCAATCTATTACGGCACTCTGTCAATTCGCCGCCCGGCGTTTCACAGCGGCTGCAGACTCTTCACAAACTCTGAATCCTTGCCGATGGAAATCAGTCCATAGTGCGGCGGCAGGAACCAGGTCAGCCGGTACATGACGCTGCCAAATTGTTCCTGATTATCAAAGTCTTCGGCAAACACGGAGAAGACCAGAGACTTTGCCGGAGTTTTGCCGGGATCGGTCAGCAGCAGGACTTTCAAGTCCGAGCTGCCGGTTTTCTTCTCCAGAAATTGCCGGATCACCTTGCGCGCGTAGGGCGGGAAAAATGCCTCGCTGGGCTGGCTGACCAGAATGCTTTGCGTTGCAGAAGATGACGCGTCGCCATCCGGCGTCTCGGCTTCGTCACCGGCGTCAGGCTCGGCGACTTCAAACATCCCAAACTCCTTAAAGCTCCACAGCAGGCCGTAAGGAAAGACCCACTCGGGCGGCTGAGGATCGGGTTGAATCACAATGCCCAGGCCTTCCGTGAGACACGTTCCCAGAATGTGCGAGAGGCAAAACGTCTCAAAAGCCTGCTCCGCCGGAGGCAGGTTCAGGACAAAGTAAGGAAAGCCGTCCGGGCCTTGCAACACCTGGTCAGCGGGCGTGGCCATGCTGGCGTCCACAATGGCGGGGTAGAACTGCTCTCGCCAGCCCTGGTCGCGCTGCTCGCGATCTACCTTGAACAAGTCCACGACTTGCTGGGTCTTCTGCAAATCAAATTTCGCCATCGTCTCTCCAGCCCATCTCGGCTCCAGCAGCAAGTGTAGCCCAGGCTCGGACTTTTTCTCCGGCGCGGGAATAAGCGCAGCGCACTTCAGTTTAGGAAAGTGACGGATGGAGAGTTCGTGATGAGCGAGCGATTTCCGGGAGTCGCTAACCGGCGCCCCACGCAAAAAGCTTGTGGCATCCACGCAACTCCGCAATCCCATTCCGCGTAAGGCAACTAACGTAAGGCAACTAAGAAGAAGCCTGAATCCAAATCAAGAACCGAACGGAGATGATCATGAAAACTTTGCTTCGCACTTTTGTTCTCGCGCTTCTGGCCACTTCGGTGACCAGCTTTGCTCAGCCCAGCAACGAGAAGTGCCCTGACAACAACCCAACCACCACGACGCAGAACGAAGTGAAACAGAACACCAAGAAGCAAAAGAAGCAGGCCAAGCCGGCGAAAACCAACGACCAGCAGGAAAAGGCCTACGATCCCACGGCCGGCATCTGGGGCTAAGACGAAACGGATTGTGATCCGGCCAGCATCCAAGAGGCGGTAGCATCTTGAGCGGTGACGCGCCAGGTTTTTCTGGTGCTGCCGCCCGAGCGGGGCCGGAAGGGATCGGGTGATCCGGTGATCGGGATATCGGGTGATCGGATAGCCAATCCTGAAGGACCGCGGGATGTGCGCTTGATGAACGGAAGCCACATAAACCGGTCCTGGCTTACAATCCTATGTAGTGACGACACGCATCCGCCTATTGGCCGTGGACATTGACGGCACCCTGGCCGACTCCCGTTTCAAAGTACCGGCTCGCAATCTTGCCGCGTTGCAGGCGGCGCACGCAGCCGGAATAATGATCATGCTGGCCACCGGCCGACGCCATGATTACGCTCTGCCCATAGCCAAAGGACTGGGAGTGCCGGTCTGCCTGGCAAGTTCCAACGGGGCGCTGATTCGCTCGACGGAAGGCGAGACTTTCTTCGCCGACTGCTTGCCCGCGAGCACAGCCAGGAAGCTGGTTGCCCACATGGACGGGTTTCGCGGGCACGCCGTGCTGACGTTTGACCGCCGCGGGCACGACTCGCTGGTGCTGGAGCGCATGGACGAACTGACCAAGAGCGTCTCCCGCTGGCTGGAAGTGAATGAGCCGCACATTCACCGGGTGTCTCGCCTGGAAGACGCGCTGGGAGACGAAGATCCCATCCAGGCCATGTATTGCGGAACCGTGGCCCGCATGGAAGAAGCGCAGCATCGCCTGGCGGAAGCGCCCTTTGTGGATGAGTTCACCATGCTGCGAACCCAGTACGACCATCGCGATTTGTCCATTTTAGACATCCTGAACCAGGGCTGTTCCAAGGGCCAGGCTCTGCGCCGCTGGGCGGCAAAACAGGGCATCCCACGGGGCCAGATCATGGCCATCGGCGACAACTATAACGACCTGGAAATGCTTGAATTTGCAGGACTTCCTGTGGTTATGGGCAACGCACCTGAGGCCCTGCGGCAACTCGGATGGCCAGTTACCGCAACCAATGAGGAAAACGGCGTGGCCCAGGCC
The DNA here is from genome assembly GCA_041486545.1 of Terriglobia bacterium. Taxonomy (GTDB): domain Bacteria; phylum Acidobacteriota; class Terriglobia; order Terriglobales; family Acidobacteriaceae; genus Angelobacter. The sequence goes on along the minus strand of JBGPLR010000559.1, from coordinate 153 downwards.
CTGGAAGAGATTTTAGGACTGGCTTTCTAGGGCTAGCTGGGCCACAATGGGTAGCTTGGGCGAACTATGTCTTTTGCCAAACCAATAGCGATTGGGCTGGTACTGCTGGCCGCGCAACTCTCCGCATCCGCGGCGGAGATAGCCGTGCTGCGC
>JBGPLR010000558.1:0-2628 GCA_041486545.1 Terriglobia bacterium | reverse complement strand
TCCACGCCTAAGGAGCAGACCATGAAATGGAAAAAAACGGCGCTGATCGCCGCCTCCGCCATGTTGAGCGTCATCGCCTTGTTCTGGATTCTCCCGGCGCGGGCCGATGGACGATGGGGAGCCGACTATTTCCCCAACGTTGAACTGACCGACCAGAACGGCATAGTCCATCATTTTTATGACGACCTACTCAAGGGCAAGATCGTTGTAATTGAGCAATTCTATACGCACTGCGTTGACATCTGTCCGCTGGAAACCGCGCGCCTGGTGCAGGTGCAAAAGATGCTGGGCGACCGCGTGGGCAAAGACATCTTTTTTTATTCCATCAGCATTGATCCTAAGCGCGACACTCCGGAAGTGATGAAAGACTACGCGGAGAAATATCACGCCGGCCCGGGGTGGCTGTTCCTCACCGGCAAGAAGGAAGACATTGACGCAATCAGCAGGAAGCTGGGCTTTCAAGAGCCGCAACCGGGCGACCGCGACGGCCATTCGCCTCACCTCCTGTTGGGCAATGAGGCCACGGGACAATGGCTGCGCAACAACGCCCTGGACAACCCGCGCTTCATGGCAACCATGATCGGGGACTGGATGAGCAGTTGGCGTGGCGCCAAGCCGATGACTGCCAGCCAGAGCTATGTGGAAGCCGGCGCCATCACGGGCTACGATGCGGGCAAGTATCTGTTCTTCACCCAATGCGCGCCCTGCCATACCATCGGAGGGGGCGAATCCATTGGGCCAGACCTGCGCGGGGTGACTAGGACCCGTGATCCGCAGTGGCTCAGAAAGATTGTGCAAACGCCGGAGTCGCTGCTTGATTCAGGCGATCCGCTGGCCAATGCCCTGCTCAAGAAATACAGCGTGCGCATGCCCAATCTGCATTTTGACAACGAAGCAACTGACTCGCTGATCGGTTACATGGACAGGCAGTCCGCTGCGGTCATCGCGAAGGAGGCAGCGGCCGGCACGGCCGCGAACAAATAGGAGCAACCCAGGTAAAGAAGAAAAACCAAGGCACATTTTGCTCCCGGGCAAATTCCGGGAGCATTTTTTGTCCCTCGGCTGCGCTTTACGTCAGCTGCAGCTCTTGCTGCGCTGCCAAGTCGCATTCGTCGCAAAACTTGGCATACCAGCTTTCAATGAAGGACTTGAGAACTTGCGCTACGGGGAGTCCGTCAACGAACAAAGTAGTGCCCGTCAGCTCGGCCCAAGTGCGGACATGCGTTCCGCCGCTGGGGGTAGACTCAAACTGCACCCACTGTTCCATGGTGTTGCCAATGGCGTGGTCAATCCAAGCCACGGTTGCCGGAGGGGTGCAGATGGTGATCACGTGGTCCACCGTGGTCCGCACCGGCTGTAGGATCTCAATCTTGAGGCGGCTGCCCACTTCCCAGGGTTTGCCGGAACGCCACTCGATATCGCCGTACACGTCGGCGCAGCGGCGCCATAGATAAATGTTGGTAAACAGCTTCCAGGTCAATTCGCGGTCAGCTTTAGTGACCGCCGTAAATTCCACACGTACCATCTCGTCAGACCTCGCAGAAAATGATTCTCAGTTGTTGTGCGCAGCACAATCCACATCCGCGCGCGCGTGGCTGCGCTCGCGGGAAACTCCGATGCGGTTGCCTTCGGAATCAAATTGTCAGCAGGACGGAAACCCGGAAGAGGGAAAGGTACCGCTGGAGACGTCCTTACACGGCCTAGATCCAGCGCACCAACGCCGCCGGACCTCCGTCACTAATTACTATTAATACTACATTGTTAGTGTTACATTGTGCAAGCTACCAAGCACACGATCTTATGCCTCGCATTCCCGACCACAAACTGGAAGACCGCATCCTGCGGGCGGCCCAGCGGCTATGGCGCTCGCGCGGGGAAAGCGCTTTGACGCTGCGCGCCGTAGCGCGCGAAGCGGCCACCACCACCACCACGGTGTACAAGCGGTTCCACAACAAAGAAGCTTTGCGCTTTGCCATGGCAGAGCGGGTCTATAAGCAGCTCACCTTGCGAGTCACCAGCGCCACGCGCATCAAAGATGTTTACCGCCGCTATCTCGACTTCGCCGAACGCCATCCCTGGGAATACCGGTTGCTCTTCGGACCGGTTTGGACGGAGATCCTTGGGCCGGGACGTCCCCGGTCCATCAAGACGTGGCTGCTGGACGGGTTGGCCGCGCAGTTTGGCGGCAAGCCAAAGCAATACCAGCGGGTCTATTACGCGCTGTTTTTTGCAGCGCATGGCGCAGCCGCCTTGCTCGCAGCTACGCCTCACAGCCGCGCCAACCGGGAAACCCGCAAGCAATGCCTGGCCGTGTGCGACGCGCTGATCAAGAACATCCAACTGCTCCGCCGGCCCTGACTGACATTTTTCTTGTACCAGTTGCCGCAAAAGACTTGCGGCAGGCCCGAATAGGACCTGCCGCAGCAAACAGTCTGACTGCTGTGAAACTTACTTCTTTTTGGTTGCTGGTGGTTTAGCGGCGGGCTTTGGCGCCGGTTTCGTTGTGCCGGGCTTGGCCGCGGGCTTCTTCGCCGTACCGCCAGCGGGGCCTTTGGGATTGATCAGGTTCAACGCGTCTTCCGCATTGAACGGATACTTGCGCGTTGAAGTTTGGCCGGTGTTGGGCAG
>JBGPLR010000557.1:0-2650 GCA_041486545.1 Terriglobia bacterium | reverse complement strand
GGGCGGCGGCCATGGCAGCCTCGCATCCGGCATGGCCGGCGCCGACCACGACTACATCGAATTGTTCGGTGAAGTGCATCCTGGTGGAACGAATCGCGTTCGGACGGCAACCCGCCTTATTCTAGCAACTCGGGGGATCACACAGGCGGTGCGACGGCATTAATCGAGGAGCAGGCAGCGGACATGTGCCAGCGGCAGGAATGGTAGAATTCCGAGAAACACCCCAACGCTAACGTAATTGTGCATTGTGGGCAAGAGCTTGTGATCGTAGTCACTGCTTGTTGCGGTTGGCGCTCATATCGTAGTTACGGAGGAGGCTCTCATGACCAGCCAGGAATTCTTCAAACAACTAGATGGACGAATCGCGAAATATGACCTGCTTTGCCATCCTTTCTACGCAGCCTGGAGCGCAGGGAAACTCACCCGCGACGATCTGCGGGAGTACGCGCGGGATTATTTCCATCACGTGGAAGCATTCCCGACTTACTTAGCGGAACTTGGCATTCGTCTGGAAGATGGCGAACTGCGGCGCGCGGTGTTGGCCAACATGTGTGACGAGAAGGGCACGGAAGATGGACGGGGCGAGTCGTCATGCGCGCACTCGGAGTTGTGGCTGGACTTTGTTGAGGGCATGGGAGCGCGGCGGGACCTGCGCGGACATCGACCGCTGACCGAGATCAAAGAACTGATGGCGTATTTCCATGGCGTGGCCAGTGAAGGAACAGCGGAAGAAGCGCTGGCGGCGTTTTATGTTTATGAATCGCAGGTGCCGCGGGTGGCAAAGGAGAAAGCCCGCGGGCTGCGCGACATGTACGGGGCGGATGAGCGCACAAGTGGATACTTTGCTTTGCACGCCACTGCCGACGTGTATCACGCACAAGTCTGGAGGCAGCAACTGGAGAAACGGCTGGAAGCGAATCCCGCAGCGGCGGAGAAGGCGTTGGAGGCCGGGGAGTCGGCGGCCAGAGCGCTTTGGAGAGCGCTGGATGGGATTGAGTCGAGGCGGATAGCGGTTGCAGCGTAGATCAGACAGCGAAGCATGCAGAGATTTTGGGCCAATGATTCGATAGAATCGTTGGCTCATTTCTTTTGAACGGGAAACCGCCATGGCGAAGGCAGTACCTATCGGGGCGCGAGGCGCGTCTGAAGAAACCGTCGAGTTCAAGCACACTCTGACATCGCACAATCCCGAGCTGCCGCCGGTGTATTCCACTCCCGACATGGTCCGGCTGATGGAGATTGCCGCTTTTCACGCGCTGCAGCCTTACTGCGAAGGCGATGAGATCACCGTGGGGACGGCCATCAACATTGAGCATCGCGCGCCCACCGTTGTCGGCGCCCAGGTGAAAGCTGAGGCGGTGCTGGAGTCAGTGAGCGCGCGCTTTTATGTTTTTCGCGTCACCGCCCACAACGGCAGCCACGAGATTGGCCGCGGCACGGTCACGCGAGCGTTCGTGAATCCGGCCAAGGTGGCCGAGAGGTATTTGAAGGGGCAGGCGTAGCGCAACCTATTTGAAATGCATCATGTTAAGGATCTGGCCAGTATCTTTTGAAATCTTCACCACTGCCGTGCCGCCTAGACAATGTTTGCCTGTTGGGCAAGGAAGGGTTCCCTCCACCGTCCACACTCCATCATGCAGCGCGGCTTTGAGCGGACGTTCCGACAAGACCTTCTTTTCTCCGTAGACAGGAATCAGTACCGCTTCAGCGATTTTGATCGCCGTCTCCGCGTTGGGCACATAGCCATCTTTCGGCTTGTATGTCAGTTCAGGTTGCGTTTGCGCGTATGCGGTAGCGAAGGCCAGAGCCAGCAGGGCGACAGCGAGGGATCGTTTCTTCATGGACAACTCCTCCAAAATAGCCGCTTCCACCAGAATAGAACGGTATTCTGTACCATACTTGCAGTGACTCTTCCCTTCAACATTCAAGCGCATGCCGGTCCGGCCCGCCTGGGCCGCCTGCACACGCCGCACGGCGAGGTGGAAACGCCCGCCTTTATGCCCGTCGGTACCGTTGGTTCGGTGAAGGCCGTCCCCCAGGACGTGCTGGAAGACCTTGGTTCTAAAAATCTGGGGGCGCAGATCATCCTGGGCAACACCTATCATCTTTATCTGCGGCCGGGACACGAGGTGATCCGCGGCCTTGGCGGACTGCACAAATTCATGAGCTGGGAGCGCGCTCTGCTCACCGACTCCGGCGGTTTCCAGGTATTCAGCCTGGGCGACCTGCGTAAAGTGAGCGAAGAAGGCGTGAGTTTCCGTTCCCACCTGGACGGCTCGTCGCACTTCTTCACCCCGGAGCGGTCCATGGAAATCCAGATCGCCCTGGGCGCCGACATTATCATGGCCTTCGACGAGTGCACCGAGCATCCCGCCGACCGCACACGCGCGCGCGAATCCATGGAGCTGACGCTACGCTGGGCGCGCCGCAGCAAGGACTATTTTTCGGCCCACAAGCATGAAGTCCCCTGGGCGAAGCTCGCAGCAGCAGAGAGTCCCCTGGCAGAATCGCCAAACGGCAACGCGCCAGCACTCTTCGGCATCGTGCAAGGCGGCATGTATGCGGATTTACGCCGCGAATCAGCCGAGCGCACCGTGGAGATGGACTTTCCCGGGTACGCCATCGGAGGGCTCAGCGTGGGCGAGCCGCG
>JBGPLR010000556.1:0-2657 GCA_041486545.1 Terriglobia bacterium | reverse complement strand
ATGTCCAGACGGCGGCAATAATCGTCAGCAAGCCCACGATTTCCGCAAACACGCGGTGGCCATGCTCAAACTTCACGCCGCCGATCATGCGCGGCATCTTGTAAAGCGAGCCAAAGCTGGTGGGCCAGTCAGGGACAGCCAGGCCGGCGTTGTTGCTGGTGACCAGCCCGCCGGCTATGAGCAGCAGGAATGCCGCAATCGCGACGAACAGAGTAAACCAATGATGGGCCGGTTTGTAGGGGGACGACGTCAGAACCGCTCCTTGGGAAACCTCTCATTTTAGCATCTGGATTCAGTTCGCCCCGCACCAGAACGGAGGGCCCTACGGCTGTGTCGCAAAAGTGAACGCGGCCTTCGCGCTCTCCCTGGCCGCCACCTTCACCGGCATGGTCTGTTCGCCGAACTTCTCGTGAACGGCCACCAGCGTGTAGTCACCCGGAGGCAGGTTCTTGATCTGGAAGCTGCCGTCTTCGCCGCTGACCGCAAAGTAAGGATGGCTCATCACGTTTACTGACGCCCGCATCCACGGATGCTGGTTGCACTGCAGGACCATATTCATTTCCGGCTTGGCGAAAGTCTTGACGATGGGCGGGTCCGTGGGCATCTGGCTCTCATTCCACTCCGGGTTGGCGCCCGGCATGTTGTGGATGTTGTGGTCCGCCGTGTCGGTGTTGGTGACCTTAAACTGCTGTCCGGTCATGACGCCCATGACCCGCGGAACATAGCGGCAGCCTTTCTGATTCAAAACAACCGGCTCCGCCGGAACGGCGAACGATCCTGCCGGCAATCCGGCTTTCACGTACACAAAAACGTTGGCCAGCTTGCCGTTTTTGACCAGCACGGTCTCCGCCGGTTGCGGCTTGGGCGGACAGCCGGGGTCGGCGCTCATGTCCAGCGTCGCCAGCCTGGGAACAGCGCCTTTGAAGGTGACAGTACCGCTGATGCTGCCCGCGGTCGCGGGATCAACTACGATGTTGGCGGCTTTGGCGGGTGCGGCAGCAGGTTGCGGCGCGGGCTCGGATTTGTTGCAGCCGGCGAACAGCAACGCCAGAAGCATGACCGGGAGTACGATTCGCATAGGTTGATTATTCTAAATCGGAGACGGCTGGTCTAGCTGGTGACAGGGACGACCGCCATGTTGGCAATCACCGCGTCAGCAAATTCAGTGGTGCCGGAAGTTCCGCCCACGTCGCGGGTGGTGTGCAGCTTGTCTTTGTAGGTTTTTTCCAGCGCGGTATAGATCGCGTCCGCGGCTTCCACCTCGCGCAGGTGCCGCAGCATCAGGACGGCCGACTGCAACAATGCAGTGGGATTGGCCAGGTCTTTGCCGGCGATGTCCGGCGCGGAGCCGTGTACGGCCTCAAAGATGGCGCAGCCATCGCCCAGGTTGGCGCCGGGAACCAGGCCAAGCCCGCCGACAAACGCCGCGCACAGGTCGGAAATAATGTCGCCGTAGAGGTTCTCCATCACCAGCGTGTCGTACTGGTAAGGGTTCATCACCAGCTGCATGCAGGTGTTGTCAATGATGTGCTCGGCGTAGGGGATCTCAGGATATTCCCGGGCGATGTCGCGGCAGCAACGCAGGAAAAGGCCGTCACTCATCTTCATGATGTTGGCTTTGTGGATGGCGTGGATTTTCTTGCGCTTTTCCCGGCGCGCGTACTCAAACGCGAAGCGCGCGATGCGCGTGGACGCCTTCTCCGTGATGATCTTCAGCGCTTCCACCACGCCGGGCACAACTTCATGCTCAATGCCGGAGTACTCGCCCTCAGTGTTTTCGCGGACAATGACCAGGTCCACGTTGGGGAAGCGGGTGGGCAGGGAAGGCAGGCTGCGGATCGGACGGAAGTTGGCGTACAGCTCGAATCGTCTGCGCAGCGCCACGTTGATGCTGGCAAAGCCTTCGCCGATGGGCGTGGTGATGGGCCCTTTCAGACCCAGCCCGGTGCGTTCGATGGATTCAATCAGCTCTTTGGGAATGTGCTCGCCGGACTTTGCATAGGCTTTGGCTCCGGCGTCCACCGTTTCCCAGTCAATCTTGACTCCGGCAGCTTCCAGAATACGGACCGTCGCGCGCGTTACCTCCGGGCCAATGCCGTCGCCCGGAATCAATGTCACCTTATGAGCCATGATTACCTGATTATTTCACGCCGGGTTTTGTTTTGGCCGGCTTGGGCTTTTCCGGATGAGCGCCGAGCCGTTCCAGTTCGCTATGAAACTCGCTCACATCCTGGAAGTCGCGATACACAGAAGCAAAGCGGATGTAGGCGACCTTGTCAATCTGCTTCAGGCGCTCCATCATCAACTCGCCGATCTCGTTCACCGTCCGCTCGCGCTCCGGCGCGTCCACCACGAACTGCTCCACTTCATTCACGATCTGTTCCAACTGTCCCATGGAGATGGGCCGCTTTTCACAGGCCCGGAGCAGGCCGTTCAGGACTTTTTTGCGCTCAAATTTCTCGCGGCGGCCGTCTTTCTTCACCACCATGTAGGGAATTTCGTCAATGCGCTCGTAGGTGGTAAAGCGCTTTTCACACTTCATGCACTCGCGGCGGCGGCGGATGGATTCGCCTTCCTTGCTCTCACGCGAGTCCACTACCTTGTCGTTCTCAAACCCGCAAAATGGACATTTCATGGATGCTTAAACGCAGCTCTAT
>JBGPLR010000555.1:0-2673 GCA_041486545.1 Terriglobia bacterium | reverse complement strand
GTGCGCGCGACGGTGCGGTCCGTGTGGTCAGGCTGCTTGGGTGGCTTGTGGTGTCCGTCACCGCCGCCAACATTGGGGGGATGATGGTGCCCAGGATTTTTGCCCGGGGGGTGATGCCGGTAGTGGCCGGGAGGAGGATAGTATTCGTTGCCCGGATACTGTGGACAATAGTAGTTCAGGTAATAGCAATAGTTAAAAAGATTCACGTCCGCGAGAGAGGAGAAAGCCAGAATCCGGGGACGGCGGCAAGCGTTCAACTGGGCCGCTTCTTCTTCGCGCAACTGGCGCATCTCTTCTTTCTGGCGATTCTGCAAACTGCTGCAGGTTTCAGAACTCTCCCCGCTGGTCTGCTTGCACTCTTGCGATTCACTCTGTTGGCGCAGCTTGAGTTCTTTGATTTTGTTTTCAAAATCAGCGCGGATTTGGGCGCAAGGATCAGGCACTCGGGGCACGGGCGCCGCAACAGACGGAATCGCCAGGACCGCAAGAAGGGAACCGAACACGATCGAGACAGTTCGCTGGTGAGACATAAGAAACGGCCTCCTTACGTAGTTCCATTGCGCCACAACGCCTGGAGTATTGCGGCTTTAGATTTATCAAGTTTAGTTTAGAACCGATACTAAATCCACAGCGATCCTCAGACTATCCAGCTTGGCTCTGTTACGCCTACTCTGCTAGCCTAGTTTACAAATAGCCGCCGCCTTCGGTCTGCGTTGCTACCTTGCCCTTGAACATGCGATAGATGAACACAAAGTATCCGGCAGCCATCGCCATACCAATGCCCCAGAAAACAAGCCCTACCCGGAGGGCATACGCCCCGGTATGTGCGTTCTCCACAGTGATGTTGAGAGCCGGGTCCGTGGTTGAGACCAGCAAATTCGGATAAACCGCTGCAGCGGCGCCCACCAGCATGAACACCAGGTAGGCGCACGAAGCCAGGAAGGCGCCGGTATCGCTCCCTTTGCGGCGATAGATGAACATCGCGCCCAGGCTGGCCGCTACCGCCACCGGCACAGCATAAAGCACTGGGTAAGTGCGGTAGTTGGCCAATAGCTGGGGACGGATGGAAAGCGTGGCCACCAAGCTTACGACTGTTAGCATCGCCAGCACCGGCCACAACGATGCGGCCACGCGGCGGGCACGAAGGTTGAGGTCGCCGCTGGTCTTCATTGCGAGGTAGTGCGCGCCGTGAAGGGTCAGCGCGACCAGCGCCACCACGCCGGCGATGGTCGTGTACCAGTCAAGGACCCCAGGTTGCGGGCCGACTCGCCAGTTTGTCCACAGCGGCAGAAAGAAATACTGGTCTTTCTGCAGCGGGACGCCGCGGATCACGTTGCCCAGTGCCGCTCCAAAGAAAATCATGAGCAGCATGCTGGAAAAGGCGAAGCAGCCATCAAACAGCCCGCGCCACACCGGCGAGTTCAGGTGCATGCGCAGTTCAATGCCGATGCCGCGCAGGATCAGCAGCCACAGCACGATCATCAGGGGAAGATAAAAGCCGCTGAAGCCGGAAGCGTAGAGCAGCGGGAAGGCAAAATACAGCGTGCCGCCGCCGGCCAGCAGCCAGACTTCATTGCCGTCCCACACCGGACCCACGGTGCGAATCACGGTGCGGCGCTCCTGGTCGGTCTTGGCGATCACCAGATGCAGGGCGCCCACGCCCAGATCAAACCCGTCCAACACCACGTATCCGGTAATCATGACGGCGACAAGCCAGAACCAAACAAAGAGCATCGCAATGCCTCCTTAGTGCCACATCGGTTGGTTGCCGGTCCGGAGGACGCCGGCATCGCCCGGTTCAGGACCATGTTCCACTTCGTGGTGGAACAGATAAAGAAAGAGGATGGCCAGCACCGTGTACAGTCCCATGAATCCCAGCAGCGTGAACAGTCCGTTGCCGGCGTGGACATGTTTGGAATAGCCCTCGGTGGTGCGCAACAAGCCGTAAACCAGCCATGGCTGCCGGCCGATCTCGGTGGTCATCCAACCGGCTGTGTTAGCCACGTAGGGCAGCGGCGCGCACAGCATCAGGACCCAGAGAATCCAGCGCGATTCGTACAGTTTTTTGCGCCACAACAGAAAGGCCGCCACCAGCATGACCGCGACAAAGACGGTCCCCAGCCCGGCCATGATGTGGTAGCTGTAATAAAGCAGAGGAATATTGGTGGGCCACTGGTCTTTGGGAAATTCATTTAGGCCTTTGACTTCGGCGGTGGTGGTGCCGTAAATCAGGAAACTGAGGGTCTTGTTCACCACCAGGGGATTGTCAATCCGCTGATGTTCCTCATCCGGCTGGCCCAGGATCACCATGGGCGCGCCTGATTCCGACGTAAACAAGCCTTCCATGGCGGCCGTGGTTACGGGCTGATACTTGGCCAGCATTTTGCCGTGCAAGTCGCCGGTAGGGAATATCTGGAGGACGCACACAATGAAGCCGGCGATCACGCCCATGCGCAGAAACACGCGGCCATATTCTGAAAATTTTCCCTGCAGCAGGTAGTACGCGCCCACCGCGGCCATGACAAAAGCGCCCGTAGTTACCGCGCCGGTCATGTTGTGGGCATATTGCACCACGGCCCAGGGATTCATCAGCAGGCCCCAGAAGCTGGTGACCTGGAACTGGCCGTCGCTCATGCGCTCGAAGGCCACGGGATGCTGCATCCAGGCGTCGGT
>JBGPLR010000554.1:0-2680 GCA_041486545.1 Terriglobia bacterium | reverse complement strand
GTGCGTGATCGCAACCAGCAGAGGGCCGCGGACCTTGCCGGAGCCTTTGTCCATGAACTGGACGCGGTCATGCGCAAGACCAGCACCTCGGCGGCCGGCCGGGAACGCGAGTTCATCGAGCAGCGGCTGGCGGAAGAGAAGAAGGCCCTGGACGAATCCGAGCAGAACTTCAGCCAGTTCGCCAGCAGCTCCATGACGCTTGACGTCCCGCAGCAAACCCGGGTGATGGTGGAAGCAGCAGCGCGGCTGCAGGGAGAGATGATTGCGGCGCGGGCTGAGCTGGAAGGCCTGGGACAAATCTATACCCCGGAAAATCCCCGCGTCAGGACGCTCCGCACCCGCGTGAATGAACTGCAGAAGGCGATGGACAGGCTCAACACCGGGAGCTCAGGGAAACCTGCGGCCGGTGATTCGCCCAACAGCCCGTATCCTTCGGTCAAGAAGCTGCCGCTGGTGGGCGTGGAGTGGGCCAACCTTTATCGCAACACAAAAATTCACGAAACCGTGTTTGAACTTCTGACGCAGCAATACGAGGTTGCCCGGATTCAGGAGGCGAAAGACATCGCCACGGTCAAGATCCTGGACACGGCTGTGGTCCCGGAAAAACGGCATCCCAGTCCCACGCTGGTGATCTTTCTGGGCGCACTGATCAGCGCGCTTCTGGCCTGCTGGGGGCTGTTCCTGCAATATCGGTGGCTACAGCGTAGCGCTGACGATCCCTGGCGCATTTTGCTGGCGACCGTCTTCCGGCGGAACAAAGACATCTAAGCCACGTAGCTCCCGGGCGTGAAAAGGAAAAAAGAAAAAACGAAGTTGAGCAGATTTTGAATTCTGGCGTATCGCCGGAAAAATTTTCGAGCGCAGAAAAAATCCTTCGAGTTTTCATGAACAGCCCGTCCTTGCTTCCGCCGGTCGAGTCACCTGAAGTAGCTAATGCCGCTCCGCCCCCGCGAGCGGTGCAGCTGACCAGCGCCCGCCTGCTGGCCGGCAATACTCTTTGGAGTCTGGTGGGCGTGTGCTCCCCGGCACTGGTAGCCGTATTTTGCCTGCCCGTGCTCACTCGCTTGCTGGGGACGGACCGCCTGGGCATGTTGACTCTGGCCTGGGTGGTGGTGGGATATTTCGGACTCTTTGATTTCGGCCTGGGACGCGCCCTGACCAAACTGGTGGCTGAGAAGCTGGGTCAGGGCGAGCCGGCAACAATCCCGCCGCTGGTGTGGACGTCCGTGGTCTTGATGGGCGGGATTGGCCTGATCGGCACGGTGGTGATGTTCGCGCTCTCGCCGTGGATTGTGCATTCGATTGTAAAAGTGCCGGCCAGCCTGCGCGACGAATCGCTCACTGCCTTTTACTGGCTGAGTATTTCCATTCCCATTGTGGTGATCACCGCGGGACTGCGCGGAGTGCTGGAGGCCCTGCAGAAATTTCGCCTGGCCACGGCCATCCGCGTCCCTCTGGGCATTTTCACTTACGTTGGTCCGGTACTGGTCCTTCCCTTTTCGCGCAGCCTGGTGCCCATTGTGGCCGTTCTGGTGGCGGCGCGGACCGTGGCCCTCATCGCCCACTTCTGGGCGTGCTTCCGCGTGCTGCCGGAATTGCGGCGGTCCTGGCAGTTTGACCGCGCGTCTGCCGGCCCGCTGTTCCGCTTTGGCACCTGGATGACGGTGAGCAATATTGTTGGACCCATGATGGTCACCTTTGACCGCTTTGTGATCGGCGCATTGGTTTCTGTGACGGCAGTGGCCTATTACGCTGTGCCTTCTGAAGTGGTCAGCAAGTTGATGTTGTTTCCCGCGGCGCTGACCGCGGTTTTGTTTCCGGCCTTTTCCACGGCGCACGCCGGGCAGCGCGAACGGGTTTCATTTCTGTTTGAATCCAGCGTCAAGTTGATCTGCGTGGCCATGTTCCCGATCATTCTCGCCGTAGTGGTTTTTGCCCCGGAAGGCCTGCGGCTCTGGCTGGGCGATGATTTCGCTTTGAACAGCGCCTGGGTGGTCCGTTGCCTGGCCGTGGCCATCTTCGTCAATAGCGTGGGCCAGGTTCCGTTTGCCCATCTGCAAGCCGCCGGGCGGCCGGACATCACGGCCAAGCTGCACTTGTTTGAACTGCCGTTGTACATCGCGGGCCTTCTTGTGCTGGTGCGGATGGCCGGCATCCGCGGCGCGGCCCTGGCCTGGCTGCTGCGGACCACCGCGGATTCCGTCCTGATGTTCGCGTTTTCGCAGCGCGTGGCCCCGGAAAACAGTGCAGTGGTCGCCAAGCTTGGTTTGCTGGCAGGTGGCGGGGTGCTATTTCTCGCATTGGGCGCCGTTGAAATGACTCTAACGGTGAAGGTGTTGGCCATGGTGGTCATGACCGCCGGGTCCGCTCTTCTGCTGTGGCGATGGGCCCTTTCACCGCGCGAAAAGACTTTGCTCAGCTCGCTGATGAGAGGTACCAATGCTGCCGGCTGAACTTCGAGGGGGCGCGATGAGGGACCGTCTAACGCGTCTTTCGGTCCCCGATCCAACTCCGGCGCTGTTTCTGGTCGCCGCAGCTTCAGCCCTGCTGTATTCCATGGAGAGCATGCGCTGGGCCGCGCTGTTGCTGCCCGGCATCATTCTGCTGCCCGCGATTGTCTATCTTCTCTCCAACAACCTGGCGATCGCTCTGGGCACATTGATGGCCAGCGCCGCCATGC
>JBGPLR010000553.1:0-2687 GCA_041486545.1 Terriglobia bacterium | reverse complement strand
TGAACCGCCGCACGCTGGAGTCAGTGAGCATCGAACCGCTGCCTGACTACAAAGAAAAGAAGCTGCGCTTCAACTGGAACACGCCCATCCACATGAGCCCCAACGAAAAGGGCACCATCTACATGGGTGCGCAAGTCCTGTTCCGCTCGCGCGATCATGGCCATTCCTGGGAGCGCATTTCGCCTGACCTGACTACCAACGATCCGGAAAAGCAAAAGCAGGAAGAATCCGGCGGCATCACCGTGGACAACTCGTCGGCGGAAATGCATACGTCCATTTACTCCATCAGCGAATCGCCCAAGAACGGCCAGGTCATCTGGGTCGGCACCGACGACGGCAACCTGCAGATCACGCGCGATGGCGGCAAGACCTGGACCAACGTTGCCGACAAAGTTCCGGGGCTGGGCAAGAACTCCTGGGTCTCCACGGTGAAGGCCAGCTTGTACAACGAAGGCGCCGCGTACGCCACGTTTGATCGCCACACCTTTGGCGATACCAAACCCTACGCCTACAAGACCACGGACTTCGGCGCCACCTGGACTGCGCTCGGCGTACAGGAAAGCGGCGTGCGCGGATACGCTCACATCATCACGGAAGACACGGTCAACGCCAACTTGCTTTTCCTGGGCACTGAGTTCGGCTTCTGGATGTCCATTGACGGCGGCCAGCACTGGGCGCAGTACAAAGGCAGCGGCTTCCCCGCGGTTGCCGTACGCGACATTGTGGTCCAGGCGCGCGAATCAGATCTGGTTATGGCCACGCACGGCCGCGGCATCTGGATCATTGATGACATCTCTCCGCTGCGCAAGCTCACGCCGGACTTCATGGCCAAAGACGCCGTCCTGCTGGATGCGACGGCGCAGCAGTATCTCAACACCAACGGCGGCTGGCCGGAAGGCGATTCCACGTTCTACGGGCCGAACCGCAACAGCGATGCATTCATCACCTATTACCAGCACGGGCGCCACATCTTCGGCGACCTGAAGATTGAGATCTTTGACGCCGATGGCAAACTGCTGGACACCGTGGATGGTCCCAAACATCGCGGACTGAACCGGGCCACGTGGTCCATGCGCTTGAAACCGCCGCTGGTTCCTCCTGCGGCACAAGCGGCCTTCGGCGCCGCCACCGGACCGCGCGTCCTGCCGGGAACGTACACGGTGAAACTCACCAAAGGTGACCAGGTGTACACCACCAAGCTGAATCTGATACTGGACCGCCGCGCCACCTACAATCTGGAAGACCGGAAGGCGCAGTTTGAGCTGTCCATGAAGCTGTACAAACAACTGGGCCGCATGACCTACGGTGTGGACGCCATCTCCGCACTGCGCGATGCAGCGAATGATCGCGCAGGCAAGCTGGCGCAGAATGATCCTCTACGCAAAAGTGTGCAGCAGCTTGCAGAAAGCGCGGACGGCCTTCGCTCCAAGATCGTGGCCACCAAGGAAGGCGGCGCCATCACCGGAGAAGAACGCATCCGCGAATACATGACCACCGTGTACGGCGAAGTCAACAACTACGATGGCCGGCCCACCGCGCAACAAGCAGCCCGCGCGGATTCACTGGGACGCGAACTGGAAGACGTGATCCACGAGCTTGAACAACTCACCACCACGCAGCTCCCCAAGATCAACGATGGGTTGCGCAAGAAAAAGCTGGAGGCGATCACGCCACTGGCCCAGCCGCAGTGGGAGAAGATGCATGCCGGCGATTCCGGAGGACAATCCGGAGCGGCCATGCAACGAAGCGGCTGGTTGGAACGCGACTAACACCAATCTGTTTTTGAAACCATAAAGGAGTTCCCGCTTGCGGGAGCTCTTTTATGCTTTGGTCGCGCCAAGATCGCCTTCGTAATTCAGCGCCGCAATGCCCAGGAATCGGGCGGATTCGTCCAACTCTTCTTCAATGCGCAGCAACTGGTTGTACTTGGCGATGCGGTCAGTTCGCGACGCCGATCCCGTCTTGATCTGCCCCACGCCCGTGGCCACAGCCAGGTCAGCGATGAACGTGTCTTCGGTTTCACCCGAGCGGTGGGACATCACGCAGGTGTAACCGTTGCGTCGGGCCAGATCAATGCAATCCAGCGTTTCGCTCACCGAGCCGATCTGGTTGACTTTGATCAAAATGGAATTGGCTGCGCCTTCATCAATCCCGCGGCTGAGGCGCTCGGTGTTGGTGACGAAGATGTCGTCGCCCACCAGTTGGAGCTTGTCGCCCAGTTCGTCCGTGAGCATGCGCCAGCCTTCCCAGTCATCTTCGGCCAGGCCGTCTTCAATGGAGACAATGGGATACTGCCGCGCCCAGTCCGCCCAGAATTTCACCATATCCTGCGACGACTTGACCGACTTGTCCGACTTCTTGAAAACGTACTTGCCGCTCGTTTTGTCGTAGAACTCGCTCGCGGCCGGATCCAGTGCAATGACAATTTGTTCGCCCGGCTTATAGCCCGCCTTCTGAATCGCTTCCAGAATCACTTCGAGCGCCTCTTCATTCGATTTCAGATTTGGCGCAAAGCCGCCTTCGTCTCCCACCGCCGTCGAATAACCGCGCTTGTGCAGCACAGCCTTCAAGTTATGGAACACTTCGACGCCCATGCGCAGCGCTTCGCTGAAACTTGACGCGCCTACCGGCATAGCCATGAATTCCTGCGGGTCCACGGAGTTGTCCGCATGCGCCCCGCCGTTGAG
>JBGPLR010000552.1:0-2705 GCA_041486545.1 Terriglobia bacterium | reverse complement strand
CAGAGAGCGTCACAATGATTTTGCGTATTTGCAGCGCTGACTTCCGGCGCGTTTCATCAAGTTTTTTTCGAGTGCGTAATCCGTCGCTCCTTCCCCCCGTAAAGGGCTTTGCGCGCGGAGGATGGCTCGAGAGGTCGCTGATCACCCGCTACGGTCAGCGACCTTTTTCTTTTATTCCCGTCGCTGGGCTCCACACCGCTAGCGATTCCGACTCCGGCAGAAGTAACCTCTGCTCCTGCGGCACGCCGCTCGGCCCCACACGGGCCTCGCGTTGAACTCTTCCGCGACGAGCTTTCTCGCTTCGCTCCACAGAGCTTGCCATCTCACTCGTACCGCAACGCCACTGTGGGATCCACCCGAGTCGCCCTGCGCGCCGGGATGTAACACGCCGTCACCGCCACCGCCACCAGCAACACCGTCACTGCGCTGATGGCCAGCGAATCAACCACGCCAACCTCAAACAGCAAGCTGCGCAGAAAGCGGGCAAAGCCTGCGCCGGCGATCAAGCCGATCACCACGCCGATCAGGGTGAGCCGCAGCCCGCCGCCAATCACCAGCCGGAAGACCTGGGCCGGCGTGGAGCCAAGCGCCATGCGCGTGCCGATCTCCCGCGTCCTCTGGCCCACGGCAAAGGACATGACGCCGTAAATTCCCACGGCGGCAATCAGCAGCGCAAGTCCGGCCAGGATGGCCAGCAACACGGTGCGAAAGCGCGGCTGCGAAACCGAAACCGCCACGTTTTCTTCCATGGTGCGTACCCTTACCAGCGGCTGGTTGGAATCAATCTCATGGACCGCGCTGGTCAGCGAGCTGGCCAGGCTGCGCGGCTCGCCGCTGGTCCGCATCACCAGCGACAGCGCAAACACCGGCAGCACCGGGAGCACCTGGTGATAGGGCACGTACATTTCCGTGGGCGCTTCACTGGAGAGCGACTGCTTCACGTCGCCCACTACCCCAATCACTTCCATGTACGGGAACGATTTGTCCGGCGTCGCGCCCAGTTGCAGGTGCTTGCCCAGCGGCGACTCGTTGGGGAAATACGTCTTAGCCATAGTGGCATTGATCACCACCACCGATGGCGTGCCTTCCTGGTCAGAGTCGCTGATCCAGCGCCCGGCGAGCAGCGGCATGCCCAGCGTCGCCCGGTAACCCGTGCTCACCGCGCGATAGTTGGCCATGATGTACTCATGCGGCGACTTCGGCGGACGTCCGTCAATATTGAAATGAATTACCGAACCCGAGCCGCTGACTGGCAGAAACGAAGCAGCTCCCGCTGAACGCACGCCAGGAAGAGCAGCTGCGCGTTCGATCACGCGATCAAAAAACAGATTGCGCTCAGAAGCCTTGGCGTGGGTCACGGGAGAGACCGGCAAATCGGCGATCAGGATGTGGTCCACGGCAAACCCCGGCGCTGAATTCGACAAGCGGTCAAAGCTGCGGATCAACAGCCCAGCGCCGACCAGCAACAACATGGCCACGGCCACTTCACTCACGACCAAGGCGCCGCGCGCCCGCAGCACTCCCAGTCCAACCGCCCCGCGGTCGTTTTGGTTCAACGCCGACTTCAGGTCCAGGGACGCCATATGCAGCGCAGGAGCCAGCCCAAATAGGATTCCCGCCACCACCGCCAGCACGCTGGTAAACGCCAGCACCGTCACGTCAATATGGACGCCGCCGGCTGCGGGCAAACTTGTGGCGCCCAGCAGCATCAGAGGCGGCACGGCAAATAGCGCCAGCAACAAACCCAATCCCGCACCCACCAGCGAAAGAGTAACACTCTCCGCCAGCACCATGCGGACCACGCGCCAGCGGGTGGCGCCAATCGCCGAGCGGACGGCAATCTCCCGCTGCCGCGCCGTGGCCCGCGCCAGCATCAGGTTGGCCACGTTCACGCAGGCAATCAGCAGCACAAATCCAACGGCGCCCAAAATCATCAGCAGTGCCGGACGGACGTTCTGCACCAGTTGTTCCTGCATCAGGTTCACGTTGGCGCCGGTGCCGGTGTTGAATTCGGGATACTGCTGCTCCAGCCGCTTGGCGATGGTGTTCATCTCTTCCCGCGCTGCTTCCACTTTCACTCCGGGCTTGAGGCGCGCGAAGGGCAGAATGCCGGGATGCCACGAGCGATCGTCGGGCAGCGTGACGGCCCACGGCTCCATCGGCAGCAACACATCGGGCGACTGCTGCAGCAACTGAAATCCGGCGGGCAGCACGCCAATGATGGTGTATTGCTTGTTGTCCAGCGTGAGCGATTGCCCCATCGCGCTCTCCGCCGCGCCAAATCGCCGCTGCCACACGCCCTGGCTGATCAACGCCACTCCGGCCGCGCCCGCCCGGTCTTCCTGGGGGAGAAACATTCTGCCGCGTGTCGGGGTCGTTCCCAGCAGATCAAACGTGTTGGCGCTGGCCATCTGTGCCACCAGGCGTTCAGGTTCGCCCGCGCCGGTCAGCGTCATGTTCAGGTTGCGTACCGCGCCCACCGCGGAAAATGAACGGCTCTGGTCGCGCCAGTCTTTGTAGTTGAGATACGAAACGGAAAGAATCGGGAACCGGGTAAGCCGCTCCGTGAGCAGCACCAGACGTCCGGGATCGTTGAACGGCAGCGGCCGCAGCAACACCGCGTCAATCACCGTGAAGATGGCAGTATTGGCCCCGATGCCCAGCGCCAGCGTGAGCACGGCGATCACGGTAAAACCGGGCGTCAT
>JBGPLR010000551.1:0-2714 GCA_041486545.1 Terriglobia bacterium | reverse complement strand
GTCATTTCCCGACCCGCCGTTGATCACGTTCGATCCCGTTCGCAAGGACTCTGGGCCGGCGCGTAGTGCACCGCCAAAATAACTCACGAAGTTGTCTAATGCGTTGCCCTTGAGTGCTCCGTCCTGTAGCAACGCTTTGAACGCGGGCAGGCAAGAACAGCCCAGAAAATAGGCTCAACGTCGGGGGCTGAAAGAGACTGCCTGGGAACCGATGATTTGAGCCGTCATCCTGAGGGCCGTTTTGCGAGCAAGCGCTTTCTTCAGCTTGCGAGTAGGCCCGAAGGACCTTGTGTTTCAAAGTTGTTGGTTCCATCGAAGCAAGGATCATTCAACGCAGGCGAGGGCGCCTGCGCTCCACAATCGCGACGCTTTACGCCTTCACTTTCTCCCCCGCCTCCGCCTTCACCGGCTTAAAGCATTCCTGTAAGGCTTCTTCGCAAGTGTGGGTAATCACTTGGCGGTAGTGTTCGCCGAGAAAGACGCGCATCTTGGCCGTGTCCATGGCGCTGGAGCCCAGCATGTACGGCACGGCCTCCGGAGGAATGTCTGACACGCCCAGGTTCCACAAGAACCGCACCGTCTCGCGGCACAGCGCTTTGGTGGGGACGCGTTTCACTTCAATCTTGGAGATCTCGATGCACCGGCGCAAGGAAAGCGGGTCGCCGCGCCCGGCCACGTTGAGCGTGGTCAGCCGCGGGTCGGCTTCTTTGCGATGGAGAATGTGCGCGATCAGGCGGGCCACGTCGTCCACGTGGACGAATTGGAACTTGTGCTCCAGGTAGTTGCCGCGCGAAGGCAGCAGCAGCGGGAGGCGGACGCCGCGGCGGCGCATGCGTTCACCCAGGCGGCCTTTGCCTCCGGGGACGCCGCGCAGTACGCCCAGCTGGTAGTTTTGCACCGTGGCGCCGGCATACACGGCAGGCCGCAAAATGTACGTTTTGCATTTGCGCATGCCTTTGGCCCGCGCTTGCACGGTCTGGTCGGCTTCCTGCTGGTGCAGCGCGTACGGCAGGCTCTGCGCGGCAAGCGGCGCGTCTTCGGTCACCGTTTTGGCCAGCTCCGGCCCGTACACCAGACTGCTGCTGGGAAAGATGAACTTATCAATCCCGCCGATCATGCGGTTGTGTTCGGCAATGGCTTCGGTGACGCGGCTGGTGCCGGCCACGTTCACGTTCCACATGTGTTTGCGATTGGTGATGCCGGTGCGCAGCGGGTCCACCACGAACGCCAGGTGCACCACGGCTTCCGGACGGTAAGCGCGCATCAGGTCCAGAAGCTGGTCGCAGGAGCGCTCTTCCGCGAAGTCAACTTTCTCAAAGCGGAACAGAACGTTGGGCGTTTCCGGCTCGCGCACGTCGGCGCCGATGACCTGGAAGTCGGGAAGCTGTTTGAGCAGACGCAGTCCCAGATTGCCTGAGACGCCGGTGATGAGGACTGTCGTCTTGGAAGCCATGTAGAGATGATAAGTGCGACAGGGAAGCAAGTCATCGTACCACAAGGCCATGCTGGGCAAGCCATGGGCCCGGAGCCGTTGCGTGCGAAAGGCGTCCGCGTGTTACGGTTTTGCCGGCGGATTCGGCGGCGCTGGGCTGGCCGCGGGCGTGCCGAAATAGGCATCGTTAAAGTCGGCATGGACGGAAGAAGTGATCTCCTTGATCTTGGCGTCCAATTTGCTGCGAAAGATCGTACGCGCCAATTCCTCTTTCACGCTCTCCAGCGGCATGGTTTGCCGGCCTTCCACTCTGTAAATAAGGAATGCGCTGGCCAGCTGCGCTTTGTATGCGCCGCCTGCCTTCAGGGCCAGAAGATGTTGCAGGTCGTCGGCCGGCAGCCCGCCGTGGCGCACGGCGCCCATGTCCGTGGTTGGCGGGGCGGATGAGATTCCCAGCTCGGCGTATCCGTCCTTCTGGACTTGCTCCGGGGCGTCGCCTTTAGCCAGGCGGGCTTGCGCATCCGTAGCCGCCTGCTCGGCCTTTTGCGCAAACGCCGCTTTCTGCTCGGGGGAAGTCTGTTTGCCGGAAGGATCAATCTTGGGAATGTAAACGCGCTGGAGTTTCAGTTGCTCGTAATCGGCGCGATGGGCTTCATAGTAGGCCGCTACTTCTTCCGGCGGAGGATTGCGAAATTGCTGTTCCAGGGAGCGCTGATAGAGGTCGCTCAGCGTGCGCAAGCGCATCAGCTGCATCACTTCGCGATACGTTTCCGTCTTTTCGATGCCCGCTTTCTCGCCGGCGCCGGCGCGCGCCAGCAAGTCCACGTAGGCCTGGCCCAGGTTGCGCCGCATGGCAGGTGCGATGGTCTGGTTGTTCTGGTTCAGCGCTTGCACCAGGTTGTCAAACTGCTCTTTGGTGATGGTCATGGTGCAGGCCTCTTTCGGCACTGAGGCGTCCTGGCAAAGCCCATGAATAGTGATAACGGTCTCATTCGGCGCAGGGGCTGTTTGCGGGCCGGCTTCAGGAGCCTTCGTCGCGGGCGCGGCTTGCGGCTTTTGCGGGCTGGCCGGGCCAGAGGCCGGTTTGGCTCCGGCGTCCTTACTCGGGGCAGGGCTGGTCTGGGCCAGGCCTGTAGCGGCCGCAAACAGGCAAATCAGAAGGATTCGGACCATTGGTACATCCTCTCTTGGGACATTAGGAAGTGCGGAAGAAGTTAATCCTAACATAGCGGGTTTTTGTGGTAAGTCACGAAGGATATTGAGACAATGAGGGCAGTGACTG
>JBGPLR010000550.1:0-2719 GCA_041486545.1 Terriglobia bacterium | reverse complement strand
GTTGTCCCCGGGTCCGTTCCATGTTGGCCGCCGGCTGCCCTTGCGCGCTCCTGTCCAACCATTTAGATTGATTGGTTTGACATAGAAATGAGCTGACGTAGAAATGCTGGGAGGAAACTGATGGCTATTAATATCATGACCAAAAAGAACGGGCCATACATCGTTACTGGAGACTTGAACGAATTGGAGCTGAAAGACGCCGACGGCAACAAGTATGACCTCACCGGCAAGGCAGCGGTGGCTCTGTGCCGCTGCGGAGCGTCGGTCAACAAGCCTTTCTGTGATGGCCAGCATTCCAAGATCGGTTTCCAGGCGGCGGAGAGCGCGGTGAAAGCCGGAGGTTAACCATCAAGTTCTCTTAAAGGCCTACGAAGTCTGCATATCTTTCGAACGAGGAACCATGGGTTCCTCATTTTTGTTTTTGGGAGCGGCATCAACGCCGTCTCCGGCTGCAGGCTCCTCATCCTTGCTGTGTGCCTCTTTATGCATTGACTCTGCGCGCGTGAAGTTATAAATATTGCTCCCGGTTCCCCAGGCTTTTTCTTGTCAACTGCGTTTTTATAACGAGGGGAGTTGTGTCTCACCAGGAATGAGCACTCCCGTCTGCATCCAGCCATCATAAGGAGGTTTCCTCATGTCACCGGCCAAACCGACAGGCACTCCGAATACCTGGGAACATGCATTGCCCTATCGCGTGCTCATCCAGGAGTTGCAGGCGCGAGGGAAAGACGTGCCTGCCGACGTGGAAGATCTCTTGCAGACGTGGGAGAAGCGCCAGGAGGCGCTTGCAGAGGCGAAAAAAAGAGACCTTCAAGGCACGCCAGAAGAGGACGACGCCATCCTTAGAGAGTACCGCACGGCAGTTGCGGAGTGCGCCGAAGCTGAAAAGCCTCTCAAGAAGATCCTTCACAAAGCCGATCTTAGCGCCTTGTGTTTTTCCGGCGGAGGAATCAGGAGCGCCAGCTTCGGTCTGGGCGTGTTGACGCAACTGGCGCGTCTCTCGTCCAGCGACACGGACAACGGCGTGTTGAACAAGATTGACTACGTTTCTACCGTTTCCGGCGGAGGGTATGTCGGCAGTTGGTTTACCGGCTGGATCAAGAGGCATCCTACACAACTAAAGGGAGTGATTCAGGATCTCGCTGGTCCCCCGCCTACCAGCACTGATCCTGAGCCTGCGCCGGTCCGGCACCTGCGCGATTACACCAGCTATCTGGCCCCGCGCAGCGGCCTGCTTTCCCCGGACATGTGGACTCTGGTGGCGATTTTCCTCCGCAACCTCCTCTTGAATTGGGCGATCCTGGTTCCCGCCTTCGCTGCCTTGCTGCTTCTCCTGCTGTTGGATACCTTCGCGTTCTCCGCCGTCAACCAGCGCTTTGAAGTCACTTGGCTCCTGGTCTCTGCGGTGGTGCTGGCTGGCACCGCTCTGGGATACACCGCGTTGAAGTTGCCCGGAAACTTCAAGATCCAACCCAAGGAGACCAACTTTGCCTGGGTCGGCATACCTCTTCTGCTTTCGGCGTGGAGCCTGGCCGCTTGTTTCCTGAAGGCGCATTCCGAAGGGGTCGATTTTCACTCTAAGTTCTGGCTGTTGTTGGGCATGGCCGGGGCCGCACACGCAGTGCTGGCAGTGCGTTACTTTGTGGTGCGGTGGAGGAAACGCAAGGAGCGTCCGCTCTACCTGGGCCGTGATCTGGCGGGCCAGTTCTTCGCTTGCGCCGCGTCGGCATTCTTTGCTGCCTGGCTGCTGTGGTTGCTGGCGTACACACTGGGCGACCGGTTGCTCTTCGACGGGGACGTCCGGTTTTTCACCAGTATGTCCGTCCCCATCATCCTGGCGGTATTCGCTCTGACTGCGGTGTTACTGAACGGACTGGGTGGAGTGTTTGACGCCGAAGAAGACCGCGAGTGGTGGTCACGTTCCGGCGCGTACATGCTGATGGTTATCATTGCGTGGCCACTGGTGCACCTGCTGGTACTGTACACCCGGGAAATTACAGAAGCTGCCAGTTTCACCTTTCTCGGGGGCCGCGGAAGCGTGAACATCCCTGCGCTGGCTGGAATCATTGGCGCGCTGGCCAGCTGGGCCGGGTTCAGCCCGGCGACTGCGTCGGCGCATGCCAAGCTCGATTTCGATAAGCTCAGCGGAAAAGGCAAGCTCCTGGCCAAAAGCGGCATGCTGATACCTGTGCTGGGCGTGCTGTTCTTTGTACTATTGGCCGTGTCTTTGGCCAGGGCCAATGAGCTGCTCATCTGCTGGATTGGCAAAAACACCCATCTCTCTCCGATCTGCGCTATCTACACTGTGTTCGGCTGTGCTTTGGGGTTGGCCTTGATCCTGAATGTGTTCGTCAACGTCAACACGTTTTCTCTGCATGCCATGTATCGCGGCCGTCTGGTCCGGTCATACCTTGGGGCCTCCAATAACAAGCGCCAGCCGAACCCGTTCACCAATTTTGACACCAACGACAACTTCCCGCTGGTGGAAGCGCCAGCGGGCCCGAACGCGCCCCTCCACATCGTTAACATCGCCTTGAACGTGGTAGCCAGCAAGAAACTGGCGTGGCAGCAGAGAAAAGCGGAGTCGTTTACCGCCAGCGCCCTGCACTGCGGGAGCTATCGCGTGGGCTACCGGCCCACCGCTGAATACGCCGGCTCCCGAGGGCTTACGCTGGGCACGGCTATGGGCATCAGTGGCGCCGCGGCTAGCCCCAATATG
>JBGPLR010000549.1:0-2719 GCA_041486545.1 Terriglobia bacterium | reverse complement strand
GCGCCGCCCCACGAGGAGGCAACAATATCTATCGGACCAAGTCGCAAATGATCGATGAGCGAGCCCAGCCGCAGCGCCTGGGCTGGCATGCTGCAGTCGGTGTGCGGCGGAGCATCCGACAGACCCAGGCCGGCCATGTCCACGGCATAGACCGTGCGGCGGGCGGCCAGATCCGGGAGATTGAAGCGCCAGCAGAACGAGCCTCCCAGCAAACCATTAACCAGCAGCAACGGTGGTCCAGCGCCGGCTTTGAGGTAATGCATTTTCGGGCCGTCGTTCTTCAGGCGATCGTTCTTCAGGACAACGTTCTTCAGGACGTCGCTTCCCTGGCCACCGCTTTTCCGGTCATGAAGGCCGAACCAATGGCTCTCCGCCTTGATGCCTTCCGCGCTGGCTTGGATTTTTGGCGATTCCAGGGCAACCACAAAGCCTCTCTGATCTTCGAAACTTAAGGATATCGCTTCTGTAGTTTATTCTTGCGGGACACGAGCGCTCTTGTGTCCCGCTCTTTTTGCCAGCTGCCTGCGGTTTTACGAGCCGCTTAGCGCCCTCCCTGCGGCAAATACCAAAATTCACACACTAGATACCGATTTTGGTATTTTTTTCTACAGGATCGCATTATAATCCGTTTAACTACCAGTAAACAGGAGAGTTATTAGGCGGTAAGAAGCAGCCCCCATGGCATCTGACTTGCTCCAATCACGGCGGAACGGTCTCTCCAAGCGGGAACAGGACGAGCCCCGCGTTTTCGCTGATCCGCCTATGCGTAAAGACTCCCTAATCCGGGTCTCGGCTGTCGTATTGGCCCTTCTTACGGCCGGCAGCATCGTGTTTGCGGCCATCAATTTCCAGAAGGAAGGCCTGTTCGTCACACCCGACGACGGCGTCTGGTGGATCGACAAGGGCGGCCAGCTGGTAGCCAAAGGAGTCAGCCCAGGTGGCCCCGGCGAGCGCGCGGGAATCAAGGTTGGCGACAAATTAGTCAACGTCACAGCGCCCGATGAGTCGCTGGTGGGCAAGCCTCTGGGCGCCGCCGAACAACGCCGCGGAATCAAACCAGCCGGCAAAGACATTCCCAAACAGCCCCAGCTCAAAACCGTGGCCGCGTTACAGCGGCAGTTGGACCACGCCGGCGTGTGGTCCAAGGTGAACTACGATCTGGACCGCAAAGGCGCCAGGGTGGACGGACTCTCTCTGGTTCTGGCTCCCGTGGACCGCTCGTTGTATATGGGCGAACGGCTTATCGCGCTCATCTACTTGGGCATCGGCATTTACGTGCTGTTCCGCCGCTGGACGGCGCCCAAGTCCACTCATTTTTATATTTTCTGCCTGGTTTCATTCATCCTTTACTCGTTCCACTTCACCGGGAAATGGAACACGTTTGACCAGATTGTGTTCTGGGCGAATATTGTCGCGGAACTGCTCCAGCCCGCTCTGTTCCTGCACTTTGCCTACACCTTCCCGGAGAAGCGCAAAACGCTGATCAGCCATCCCTGGCTGGCGTTTCTGGTCTATCTGCCGGGGGCCATTCTGCTGGCCGTGCGGATTACCGCGCAAACCCAGTTTGAGGCCCGCGAAGTGCTGCTCTGGAACCTGGACCGGCTCCAGTTGCTGTATCTGTCGCTTTATTTCTTCGCCGCGGCCGGCGTGCTGTGGGACAGCTATCGCAAGTCCAACACGCCGCTGCAACGCCAGCAGATGAAGTGGATTTCCCGCGGCACGGTGCTGGCGATTACGCCTTTCACTTTGATTTATGTGGTCCCCTATTTGTTTGGGGTCCTGGCCACGCCGGCCATGAAGCTGTCAGTGCTCTCGCTGGTTTTGCTGCCCCTGACGTTTGGCTACGCCATTGTGCGCTACCGCCTGATGGACGTGGACGTGATCTTCAAACGCGGCGTGGCCTACACCCTGGCCACGGCAGCCATTGTGGGCGGATACTTCGTGGTCATCGGCAGCATGGCGGAGGCGGTGCGCAACAAGCTGCCGGGCTCCGGCCCCGCGGGCTTGATTGCCGCCATCATCATCACCGCCCTGGCCTTTGAGCCGCTGAAGAACTGGATCCAGGACCAGGTGGACAAGTTCTTTTACCGCAAGCGTTACGACTACCGCCGCACGCTGATTGAATTTGGCCGCGAGCTGAGTTCGGAAATTGATCTCAGCACCATGCTGAGTTCGGTGATTGACCGCCTGTCGCGGACCCTGCTGGTGGACCGCATCGCCATCTTCCTGGCCACCGGCAACCCGGCCGAGCCTTTTGAGATGGCCAAGTCCTTCGGCATCTCCCACAGCGGCGCCGGCACGCTGGACCTGAGCTTCCTGGTGGTGGACCAGCCGGAGCATTACGCCGGACACATCTTTTTTGACAACACCCGCAAAGCACTGCAGGGCAGCGTTTCCGCGCGCGAAACCATCGCCCGGCTGAATTTCAATTACTACATTCCCTGCACCGTGCAGGGCCGCACCATCGCCGTGATGGGGCTGGGCAAGACCATGTCCGGCGATTTCCTCTCCAGCGAAGACGTGGAATTGCTGGAAACCCTGGCCGGCTACATCGGGATCGCCATCCAGAACGCCCGTTTGTACGCGTCCTTGGAACAGAAGGCGAGCGAATACGAGCGCCTCAAGGATTTCAACGAGAACATTGTGGAATCCATCAACGTGGGCGTGCTGGCCGTGGACCTGGAAGACCGCATTGAATCCTGGAACTCGCAGATGGAAG
>JBGPLR010000548.1:0-2722 GCA_041486545.1 Terriglobia bacterium | reverse complement strand
GATGGCCGCGCCACACTTCTGGCAAAAACCGCCGGCTCCGCTGTTGGCGGTCCCGCAATTGGAACAGAACACTTGGCTCTCGCTCATAGCAGGGTGACTATACTGCCGCGGCGACTAGGTGTAAACAGCAACCGCCGCCGGCGACGACCTCTTGAAGTCCTCCAGCGTCAATTCCAGTCCGCCAAATTCAGGATGCAGGTTCATGGTAATGGTGTACGCCAAATCCAGAAGCGCGCCGGGCAGATAGGCGTCCGCCTGGAGCCGCTGCGCCATCCGCCAGCCAACCGCCTCATAGCTGAAGCTGGTTTTGTCCGGCCGCTTTTGATTCACGCGCAGCTTGATGTGCTTCTCTTTGATGACTCTGGGCGGGACCAGCAGGCTCACGCCCTGGCTGGCGAACACCGGCTCAGGATTGCCTTGGCCGAAAGGCTCAAGCTGGGCCACCTGCGCCAGCAGCGCGGGCGTAACGTCGCCCAGCGGAAGCTCGGCGTCTATGCCCACGGATGGGATGAAATCTTCAATTTTAAGAACGTTTTGCGCGAATTGATTTAAGCGCTGCTTTAAGTCAGGCAAGCGGTCACTGGGGAGGGCAAATCCCACCGCGTGCGCGTGGCCGCCAAAGCGAGTAAATAGATCGTGGCAGGATTCCAGCGCTTCCAGCAGATGAAAAGCTTTGATGGAGCGTCCTGACCCGTGGGCTTCTTCGCCTTCACGGGCGATCACCAAGGCCGGACGTCCGGTCTTCTCCACCACCCGCGACGCCACAATTCCCACCACGCCGCGGTGCCAGCCTTCGCCGTCCAGCACCATGCAGAACTTGCCGGAAAGATCAGGTTCCGCGGCAAGCTGGGCATCAATATCGGCCACGATGCGGGCCTCTTCGGCCTGGCGCTCGGTGTTGAGCTGGTCCAACTTCGTCGCGATTTCGCGGCAGCGCTCCAGGTCTTTCGAAGTGAACAGCTCGATTACGTCGCGGGCCACGTCCATGCGGCCAGCGGCGTTGATGCGCGGCCCCAGGCGGAAGCCGACGTCGCCCGCGCCCAGCGCGCGTCCCAACCCGGACAGCCCGGCCACTTCCATCAGCGCTTTCAGACCACCATTCACCGGTCGGCGCAAACCTTCCAGCCCCAGCTTGGCGATGACCCGGTTTTCGCCCTTGAGCTCAACGGCATCAGCAATCGTCGCCATGGCCAGCATCTTCAAAAACGATGGAACAAGCCGCGCCTGGTCGGACGAATCTTTGGACTTGGCGAAGAGCGCTTGCGCAACCTTGAAGGCCACGCCGGCGCCGCACAGCGCTTTGTTGGGATAATCGCAGCCCTGCTGGTTGGGATTCAGTACTGCCAGCGCATTGGGCACGCCTTCATGCGCTTCAGGCAGGTGATGGTCGGTCACGATCAGGTCCACGCCCACGCGGAGGGCGGTGTCGGCGGCCTGGAAGGCGCGAATGCCGGTGTCCACGCTGATCACCAGCTTTACGCCGGCGGCCGCGGCCCGCTCAATCACATCGTCCTTGATGCCGTAGCCTTCCTTGATGCGATGCGGGACGTGGAAGTCTGCCGAGCCGCCGCACAGCTCAATGGCCGTCTTGAGGATGACCACGGCGGTGGTGCCGTCCACGTCATAGTCGCCATATATAAGGATGCTTTCCTGGTTGGCGATGGCCGCGCTGATGCGCTCCACCGCTTGAGTCACGCCACGCAGGAGATAAGGAGAGTGCAACTGGTCCAGCGATGGGGTAAGAAACTTGTGGGCTTCCGCCGCGCTGGTAACGCCGCGCAAGACCAGCAGACGGGCGAGAATGGCGGAGACGCCGGCTTCAGCGCGAAGTGAGTCCACCGTGGCGGGATCGGGATTGAGGTAATTCCAGCGGGAATGCATGTTTGTTTCAGGAGCCTATGAAACCGAGTAAACCGCCTCCTTCTCTCGATTCGTCATCCCGAGCTCCGTCAATGAGGACGCGCTGTCTCCTGCGTCCGAATAGGAGCGAGGGACCTAGCGCTTACGCGTATGGACTAATTCCCTTGAAACACAAGGTCCCTCGGACCTACTCGCAAGCTGATGAAGGCGCTTGCTCGTTAACGGCCCTCGGGATGACGACTCATAAGTTATTGGTTCTCACGCCGTCTCTCAAGCCCGACGCAAGGGCATTTTTCGGCCTAACTATGCCCTTATACGTGTGGTGCGCCAAAGGAACTTTTCCAACATCCCGCCGTTTATTCCTCTTCCGTGTCCGTATCGTCAATCAGGATGCCGTCGTAATCGTCGGCCATGTTTTCCAGGCGCTGGTAGCTCTCATACCACGCGGTGGAGACTTCGTAGAGGAAGACCACGCCCTGGCAGGGAAAGCCGAGCTGGACAAATCCCAGCTTGCCGACAAAGTTGCGCAGCCAGCGGGCTTCTTCCAGGTCTTCTTCACTCATGTATTCGATTTCCTGGAGGCGGTTCACCAGCAGGTCAACATCTTCCTTGTCCAGGTCAACATGGTGCATGGTGACAAAGGCCACGCCCGCGGCCTTGGCCAGTTCCACAAAATCTTTCCAGGCGTCGGGATGGTCTTCATCGGCCGTCCAGGGGACGTTGGGGACTTCGTCGCTGATAAAGGCGTTGAAGCGGCGCAGGCCGTGGCCTTCAATGAAGGCCACCATGTCGTCTTTCAGATTGTGAAGGTCTTGTTCCATGAGCGGTAGACAACATCATAGCGCGTTCGCGCGCGGCGCGG
>JBGPLR010000547.1:0-2724 GCA_041486545.1 Terriglobia bacterium | reverse complement strand
GGCGCCAACACCGTGATGTTCGGCGTGCTGAACACTGTGCTGCTGCGCCCGCTCCCTTATGTTCAACCTGACCGTATCCTGCAGATTTGGGAGACGGAGCTGGCGCGCGGCGAAACCCAGGCCCCAATTTCGCCTTTCAATTTTCTTGACTGGCAGAAACAGAGCCAGACTCTGGAAGCCACCGCAGCCTACCAGTTTGGAAATCTCGTCTTGACCAGCAGTGAGTCTCCCAAGCGCATCAGCGCGATATTTACTACCGCCGACTTCTTTCGCGTATTCAAAACCCAGGCGCTGCGCGGGCGCACTTTTCTCACCGAAGAAGACGCTCCTGGTAAAGACCGCGTTGTGGTGCTGAGTTACGGCGCCTGGCAGCGGCACTTTGCTCTGGACCCGAACATTGTGGGGGAGTCCATTACGCTTGATGGCGATTCTTATTCAGTGATCGGCGTGATGCCGCGGGATTTTGCGTTTCCCGGCGCAACTGAAGCCTGGTGCTTGCCGGGTTTTGACATAACCAGCGATTTGCAGAAGCACTCCCGTGGCAGCCACTTTCTGTTTGCCGTCGGACGGATGAAGCCCGGCGTCACGCTCGATCAGGCACAGACGGAGATGAACATCATCGCCGCCCGGCTTGCCGCGCAATATCCGCAATCGAACAAGACCACGGGTTTCCGGCTGGTTGGCTTGCAGGAAGAGATGGTAGGCAACGTGCGCCGACGTTTGCTTGTGCTCTGGGGCGCGGTGCTGGCCGTATTGCTGATCGCGTGCGCCAACGTGGCCGGTCTCATGATGGCCCGGGCTTTTTCCCGTCAGAAAGAAGTTGGCATTCGCCTGGCCCTGGGAGGCAGTCGCGCAAGGCTCGTCCGCCAGTTCCTTACGGAGAGCACGTTGCTTGCCCTGATGGGCGGCGGACTCGGCTTGCTTCTTTCATGGTCGGCCGGACGCTTAGTGGTGGCCAGCAGCAACGGCGCTGTACCCCGGTTGCGGACTTTGGAGATGGACGGCCCGGTGCTGGCCTTGACCGCCTTGGCTTGTGTCGCGACTGGAATCCTTTTCGGCATTGCGCCGGCACTGCATGCTCTTCGTCCGGACTTGAACGCGTCTCTCAAGGAAGGCGTTACTCGCTGGTCGCCGGTTTCAGACCGTTTGCGTATGCGCAGCTTGTTCGTGGTCTTTGAGGTTGCGTTGGCCCTGGTGTTGTTGGTCAGCGCCGGGCTGTTGACCAAGACTCTGTGGCGCTTGCAGCACGTTGATCCCGGCTTTCAGGCTGAAAGCGTTTTAGGTCTGCGCATCTCCGTGCCCCAAGCCAGATATCCGCAAGGCCGCCAGCGCGCCGAACTTTACCAGCGCATCGTGGAGCGGCTGGCAGCCGTTCCCGGCGTAGATTCCGCTGGGGCCACCAACGATTTGCCGTTCGCCGGCTCACGCACCGGGACGTCGTTTGACATTGAAGGCCGTCCGCCCGATCCTGGCCTGATCTTCCATGCTGATTATCGAACCGTGAGCCCCGACTACATGCGGACCATGCAGATGCGGTTGTTGGAAGGCCGCGAGTTCAGTTCGCACGACAACCACGACGCTCCACGCGTCATGGTCGTCAACCAGGCGTTCGTGAAGAAATTCTTGTCTGGCCAGGAGACGTTGCATAGCCGCCTGAGGCTCCACGATCAGTGGTTCGAAGTGGTGGGCGTGGTCGCGGACGCAAAGCTGCAGAGCTTGTCCGCTGCCGCCAATGCCGAGATGTACGTTCCTTACCTGCAGGCCGATCCGCCCATGTGGACGTTTATTGTGGTGCGCAGCCGCATGGAAATGACCGCTTTGATTCCCACCGTCCGAAAAGCGGTGAGCGAAATTGCGCCGGACGAGCCCATCTATGATGTTCGGGCGATGAGTGACCGTTTGTCCCGCGCCGTGGCCCCGCAGAAGTTCACCAGTTTGCTGCTCGGGATATTTGCCGGACTCGCCCTTCTACTGGCGGCTATTGGAATCTACGGCGTGATCTCGTACTCCGTGGCCCAGCGCACGCATGAGATCGGCATTCGCATGGCTTTGGGAGCCGGCCGGGACGACGTGCTGCACATGGTCCTGAAGCAAGGCGCTAAGATTGCTCTTCTTGGGCTGGCCGCTGGCGTGTTCACCGCGCTGCTGGCTACCGCCATGCTTTCCAGTCTGCTCTACGGCGTTGCCGCAAGAGACCCGGTCATCTTCTTAGGTGTTGCAGGACTGCTTTTCGGGGTGGTGCTGCTGGCCAGCTACGGACCGGCACGCAAAGCATCCAAGGTTGATCCCTTGGAGGCCCTGCGTTGCGAGTAAGGCGCCAGCGTGCTGTCCGATTTCGAACAGCCGGATTCGTTTGTGAACACCGCGGCACCTGCAATTGGGCGAAGCACATCTAGTTGCACCCATGTTTTCAGCGAGTTAGCGCTTCATCTTCCTTGGCACAAAAAATGCCATATTCCCGTTGTGCCCAAAGTTGTTGGCGGACGAGCAAACCGGGCTTTTTCGGACTCGGCCGCCCGGAATTGAGGAACTGCTATGCGTGAAGCGAAGAAAGCGGGCCTCTCTGTGGTCATGGGAGTCTCTCTGCTGGCTGCCACCGGGTTTGGGCCTAGACATTCCCCCACTCCTTCGAACGGCGCGGCCACAGGTGAGCAGGCAATTGTCCATCGCGTGGCGGTGCTCAAGTCCGGCAAGCCGCAGCAAAAAGCCGCAGCCGCCTACTGG
>JBGPLR010000546.1:0-2725 GCA_041486545.1 Terriglobia bacterium | reverse complement strand
GGTGGAACTGGTGTTGTCAGGCGAGGCCATCGGGACCAAGGCCACGGCGGCGAATCAGCAGAGGTAGCGAAGTCAGCCGTTAGCCAAACATAGTTGGGATCGAATTAAGAAGAGGAGCCGCGTGGCTCCTCTTTGTCTTTAGACTTTGAATTTATCCGGGGCGCTGAAAATTTCCTTACAGCGCCGCAGGAGGAATGTCATCGCGGCGCAATATCTTCTGTACGGACTGCAGCACGTCGGCGTGCGAATCGCCGGTGACAAAGCAAGCGCCGTCAATGTCCGGACGAATGCGTCCCATCTGCAGGATGGAGGCATCCGGGCAGAAATGGCGCACGGTGAGACCGATGGCCTTTTTCATTCGGGGTTCCACCACGTCGGCGACCAGCACGATATCAAACGCGTGACTATGGCAAGCCTGCTCAACTTCTTTCAGGCTGCATGCGGGGCTCACTTTGTATCCAGCCTGTTCAAGCCAATCGCAGCGAAGCCGCAGTGCGGCGTCAGTTGCCATGATCAACAGGAGGGAGGCTGCTGGGATCGTGTGCATTAAGGGTTCTTTGTTGGCTCAGAATCTTGGAAACTGGTAATACTCTACTCCTTTTTCCCGGCCAGCACAAAATAGCAATATGTCTGATGTTTATTTTTCAATAGCTTGCAAAGAATCTTAAGGGCGCCTGATTAGGAACTCCAATAAGTGAAACCCACTGCGCACTGACCACTCGCTCCAGCCGCGCACGGTCCACTCGGCCGATTTCCAACGTCACCAGATTCCCGTGCACACGGGAAAACGTACATCGTTTCGCGATGAATCCCTCGTCGGGTTTGAGCACAATGCTGGTCCGCGGTGCATCGCCCGCAACGGCGCCAAGCGGGCGGCCACAAGCTTTTGTTTTGATTTAATCTATTTCCCGGAGCCTGATTTCCCCCATGTCCGCTTCAGCTACCACTCCCGCGTTCACGCAAAAGACGATTCTGCAGCACCGGCCCTTCCGCATTCTGTGGATGGCCCAATTTGTCAGCATCTTCGGCGACTTCCTGGCGCTGTTCGGCGTTATCAGCCTGATCACCTTTAAGCTGCACGGCACGGCGGTGCAGGTCACGTCGGTGACCATTGCGTATGTCTTGCCGCTGGCCTTGCTCAGTCCGGTGGCCGGCGTCTTTGTGGACCACTGGAACGTCAAGCGGGTGATGATCATCAGTGACGTGGTGCGCGCCGCGCTGATCCTGATGCTGCTGTTCGTCACGGACGTGCGGCAGATTTGCGCTATCTTCCTGGCGATCAGCGCGGTCTCCAGCTTTTTTTCGCCGGCGCAATCGGTCACGCTGCGCGTCTTGGTCCCTGCGGAAGGCCTGCTGGCCGCTAACGGGCTCATGACCAACGCGTTCTTTGTGGTGCGCCTGGCTTCGCCGCTGGTGGCGGGCAGCGTGATCACCACGTTGGGCGAAAAAGCCTGCTTTTATCTGGATACGGCAAGCTTTGTCTTTTCCGCCATCATGATTTCCACCCTGGCCATCGTGCGGCCGGCGCGGGCGGACGGCGAGAAGACTCTCGCGTCGCTCACCCGCGACTTTCTCGACGGCAACAAGTTCATCTTCACCCACGCCGGGCTGTCTTTTGTTTTTCTGGCGATGGCCGTGGCCACGTTCGTGCTGAGCTCGTTCAGCCCGCTCATCTCCATCTTCATCCGCGACATGCTGCACGCCGGGCCGTTCATTTTCGGCGTATGCAGTTCCATGGTGGGCATCGGGCTGATCATCGGCGGAATGGTCCTGCCGCGCGTCAGCCGTAATGTTTCCCGCGTCAATGTAGTGTTGAGCGGGCTGTTTGTTCTGGGCGCCGGAGCCGCGCTCCTGGGAGGATTCAGCAACATTCCCATGGCTGCCGCCAGCATGTTTCTGGTGGGCTTTGCCATCGCTTTCGTCCTGATTCCGGCGCAGACCATGTCGCAGCAGGAAACACCCCCAACCATGGTGGCCCGCGTCAGCGGGAGCTTCTTGTCTCTGATGTGGATCGGCCAGGTGATGGGCTTGATGGTCTCCGGTTTCCTGGCACAGAAGCTGGGGATTCGCCCGCTGTTTTTGGCGTCCGCCGGCGCCATGGTGGTGGTCACCGCCGCGGGCTATTTGATGATGCGAGGAAGAAGCCACATGGTACAGACCGCCACGGAACGCGCGTCGTGAACAGCCCAAGAGTGATGTCGCGACGCCTCCGCGGCGTTAACCTTCGCGATACAATTCCGTTCTTCTGATTACCTTCGTACTTTGAATCTCTAAGTTTTCCCGAATAAGCTGTGCCTATTGTGCCGCCTGCGTTCGGCTTCCGGTTCGATAGCACGTCCCGAATAGCAGGCCCTAGGAGATCGACGGTGAATGTCTATTCCCTCCATCGCGCGGGCGACTTGCGCCCGTTTGGGTTCGGGCTTTGCTTTGCCCTGGTTTTAGCCGTCTTGGCGGTCGCTTGCCACCCGTCAGTGTCTGCACAGGAAGCCACCCGCAAAGTGAAAAAGAGTGTGCGGCCGGATTACCCGGAGTTGGCCAAGCGGTTCGACCTCCGCGGAACCGTACGCGTCCAGGTTCTGATTGCCGCCGACGGAAAAGTCAAAGAGACAAAGGTGCTGGGCGGCAATCCGGTGCTGGCCAAGGCTGCCGTGGAAGCCGCGCAAAAGTGGGTGTTCGAGCCTGAGCCGCAAGCCTCAACCATGGTATTGAAGTTTGACTTCAATCC
>JBGPLR010000545.1:0-2726 GCA_041486545.1 Terriglobia bacterium | reverse complement strand
TCCTTGCCTATTCCGAGGAGCCGCTCGTCTCGTCGGACCTGCAAGGCAACGCGCACTCTTCCATCTTCAGCGCCATGGACACGCTCGTCATCGGCGGCAACATGGTCAAGGCGCTGGCCTGGTATGACAACGAGTGGGGTTACTCCTGCCGTGTCCGCGACCTGATCCACTACATGGCCAAGAAGGGCCTGTAACCGTGAGCGCCGTAAAAGAAGGAGCCATGGCCAAGCTTTCCATACAGGACTTGCATCTAGACGGCCAGCGCGTATTCATGCGCGTGGACTTCAACGTCCCGCTGTCCGAAGACGGCCGCGTCACTGACGACACACGCATTCGGGAGACGCTGCCCACCATCGAGTACGCCATCCGCAAGGGCGCGCGGCTCATTCTGGCTTCGCACCTGGGCCGTCCCAAGGGCAAATTCAACGCTAAGATGAGCCTGAAGCCTGCCGCGGAACGTCTACGCATGTTGCTGGACGAACAACTGGGGCTCAGTTGCAACGTGGGTTTTGCTCCCGACTGCATTGGCATGGCAGCCGAGGAGATGGCCCAAAAACTGGAAAACGGCCACACCCTGCTACTGGAAAACCTGCGCTTCCACGCCGAAGAAGAAGCCAATGACGAAGGTTTCTCCCGCAAGCTGGCCGCGCTGGCGGATGTGTACGTGAATGACGCGTTTGGCACAGCGCATCGCGCACACGCTTCCACCGTGGGCATCACGCACTTTGTTGACAAGGCGGCGGCCGGGCTGCTGATGCAGAAGGAACTGGAATACCTGGGCAGAGCGACTTCGAATCCGGAGAAGCCGTTTGTCGCGATTCTCGGCGGCGCCAAAGTTTCCGACAAGATTGACGTGATCCGCAACCTGCTCAGCAAAGTTGACGCACTGCTGATCGGCGGCGCCATGGCGTACACTTTCCTGAAAGCCCAGGGCAAGCAAGTGGGCAAATCGCTGGTGGAAGAAGACAAGCTCGACCTGGCAAAACAGCTTCTGGCAGAAGCGCAAGCCAAAAAGGTCCGCATGCTGCTGCCGCTGGACCACGTGACGGCGGAAAAGATTGACGCGGCTTCGGCAACGCATATCGTCACCACCGATGCCGGCATTCCCCCAGACCAAATGGGCCTGGACATCGGCCCGGCAACCATCGCCGCATTTTCCAAAGAAATTGCCGGGGCCAAGACCATTGTGTGGAACGGCCCCATGGGCGTATTTGAAGTTGCGCCGTTTGCCACCGGAACCATGAAAATCGCCCAGGCGGTGGCGGCGAACCGGGGAGCTACGTCCATCGTCGGCGGCGGGGATTCCGTGGCGGCGGTGCACCAGTCGGGCGTCGCCGACAAGATCTCGCACATCTCCACCGGAGGCGGAGCGTCACTGGAATTTCTGGAAGGCAAGAAGCTTCCCGGCGTTGAAGCCTTGACCGACAAGCCGGACAAGTAGATGAAATGACCATTCATCCCCGCTATCGCATTGGCGATCAAGCTGCCCTGGATCTGGTTCTGGGAGATATCACGCAGGAGACGACTGACGCCATTGTGAACGCTGCCAACTCTTCCCTGCTCGGCGGAGGCGGCGTTGACGGCGCCATTCATCGCGCTGCCGGACCGCAGCTTCTGGAAGAATGCAAGAAGGTGCGCGAACAGCGTGGTCCGCTGCCGGCCGGCCAGGCGGTGGCGACTCCGGGCGCGAACCTGAAGGCCCGTTACATCATTCATACGGTGGGTCCGGTGTGGCATGGCGGTGATATGAACGAACCGCAAATCCTGGAAAGCTGTTATTGCCATTGCATGGAAGAAGCTGAACGCCTGCGCTGCTCCAGCGTCAGCTTCCCTTCCGTCTCCACCGGAGCTTTTGGATATCCGGCCCATCTTGCCGCGCCCATTGCTCTGCGTGCCCTCGCTGACCTGCTGAGCAAACCGCGCTCGGTGGTCCTGGTGCGCTTTGTGCTGTTTGACCAGCGTACACTGCGTGCGTATGCGAGTGCGGCGCGCGAACTGGCCCGGAACTTTCCCCATCTGATCATCACTACGGAACCGTTACCTTCATGAGAAAAAAACTGATCGCCGCCAATTGGAAGATGTACAAGACGCCCCACCAGGCGCGTGAATTCATCGCTGCCTTCATGCCCCACGCCTGGGGACACACCCGCGATGAAATCGTTATCTGCCCGCCGTTCGTCTGCATCCCGGCGACGGCGGAAGCCGTGCAAGGCAGCAACATCGCCGTGGGCGGGCAGGACCTGCACTGGGAACAGGAAGGCGCATTTACCGGCGCCATCTCCGCCCACATGCTCATGGCCGCCGGATGCACCCACGTGATCATCGGCCACTCGGAGCGCCGCCAGTATTTCGGCGAGACCGATGACACGGTCAACCGCAAGCTTAAGCGCGCTCTCTCCGCCGGACTCAAGCCCATCGTCTGCGTGGGCGAGGTGCTGCAGGAACGCGAAGCAGGGCTCACCGAAGAAGTCCTGCGGCGCCAGTGCGGCATTGCTTTTCGCGATATCTCCGGCGGTGACGCGATTCCCTTGGTCGTCGCCTACGAACCGGTGTGGGCCATCGGCACCGGCAAGACGGCAACCCCGGAGCTGGCAGCGGAAGCCCATCGCGTCATCCGTGCGGAAGCGGCCAAGGCGTTTGGTGAAGGCGTGGCCACGCAGACGCGGATTCTTTACGGCGGCAGCGTAAAGCCGGACAACGCCAAAGCCCTGATGTCGCAAGAGGAG
>JBGPLR010000544.1:0-2738 GCA_041486545.1 Terriglobia bacterium | reverse complement strand
GGCTGATTGACTTGCCGGTGATGTATTCCGTCCAGGTGGCGCTGGCCCTGCAGCGCTGGCGGGCGAAGTACGGCGCCAACGTGGCCCGCTGGCTGCAGACGGTGGGGGAGATCGAAGCGCTGATCTCCATCGCCACTTACAGCTACGAACATCCGCAAGACGTGTTTCCGGAATTTTCCGCAGCTCAACAACCCGCAGGATTGCGCGGCGCGGAGTTTCAGGGAAAAGCGCTGGGTCATCCTTTGCTGCCGGCGGATAAATGCGTCCGCAATGATGTGGCTCTGGGCTCGGCCAGCCAGATCATGCTGGTGAGCGGTTCCAACATGTCCGGCAAGAGCACCCTGCTGCGCGTCGTGGGGATCAACACAGTGCTGGCGATGGCGGGCGCGCCGGTGCGGGCGCAGAGTCTTCGGCTTTCGCCGCTGGCAGTGGGCGCGTCCATGCGCGTTTCTGATTCGCTGCAGCAGGGCATTTCGCACTTCTACGCTGAGATCCAGCGGATACGGCAGGTGGTGGAGCTGTCATCGCAAGGGCCATCGCTCTTCTTGTTTGATGAAATCCTGCAAGGCACCAATTCCCACGACCGCAAGATCGGCGCGCAGGGCGTGCTGCATACCCTGCTGGAAAACGGCGCGCTGGGGCTGGTCACCACCCACGATCTGGCTCTGACCGAGTTGGCCGATAAGTTTCCCGACAGGATGGTGAACGTCCATTTTCAGGAAAAGCTGGAGGCGGGAAAGCTTTCCTTCGACTATCTGCTGCGCGAAGGCGTGGTCACCACCAGCAATGGTTTGGAATTAATGAAGTCCATTGGACTCGACGTGGGCGAATAGCGCAGGGCGATGAACGTCTACCCAAGGTGCTTGTACTGTTGCCGCCGCACGCAACTTTAATTTCTGACGCTTTGCATGTAACCTGATAAGACTGAAATCACTCAATGCATGTTGGGCAAAAAACTCCAAAATTTCTCCTGAGGAGCTCCATGAAAAAGTTCGTCATGATTTTGTTCGCCGCCCTGGCCGTAAGCGCCTTTGCCGCCGACACCACGGTAAAGGGTCACCTGGTTGATCTGGCCTGCGCCCGGGAAGACGGCGCGAAAGCCGACTTCCCCGCCAAGCACAGCAAGGGCTGCCTGCAGATGGAGGAATGCGAGAAGTCGGGATACGGTGTGATGACCCCCGACAAGAAAGTCATCGCGTTTGATGCCGCCGGCAACGCCGCGGCCAAGAAGTTCATCGCCGGCCTGCCCGACAAGAAGAAGGACATCAAAGTCACCGTGACCGGCGCGGTCACCGGAGAGAAGATGACGGTCAGCAAGATTGATCTGCAGCCCTAATCCGCTTGTCTCCTTTGTGAAAAGGCCGCGCTACGGAGCGCGGTCTTTTTTGTTGTCCTCGCCTAACGCGTGCCGGCCGGAGGCTGGTGAATGCTGATCTTGGGCAAGATGTCGAATGACATCAAGTCGGCGCCAACCACCAGCGGCCCTTTGTAGGTCTGGCGGGTCATGTCCACCAACTGATCGTTCGTGATGTCCTTCGATAGGTCCACGTGGGAAAACACCGCCAACCTGGGCGCTGTGCGTGAAAACACCTCACCTGCCTGGGAGGGCAGCGTGTGGTGAGCAAGGATCCGCGACGTGGCTTGCGTCTCCCCGGTGCGGAACGCAACCTCATGGACCAGCAGATCAGCGCCCTTGGCCCACTTCACCAGATTTTCACTCAATCGCGTATCGCCGGACAACACAACGGAATGCCCGAGGTAGTCAATGCGGTAGCCGAAGGCCGGCTTGATCGGCTGGTGGTCGACCTCAAAAGCTGTAATGGTCACACCGTCCTGCTTGTAAACCACGCCTTCCTGGATCTCAGTGGCCACGATCCGGCCTCCAGCGGGATCGGCATGATCGTCACTGATGCGAATGGAAACGTCGTATGCATACGCCTGGGCGAGATGGCCGGCAAGATTGCTGGTGCCTTCCGGGCCGAAGAGCAGGAGCGGGCTGGTGCTGCGGTGGATGAGCCATCCGGTGAGCCACAGGTCGGCCAGCCCCACAGTGTGGTCTGAATGCAGGTGAGTTAGAAAAACTGCCCGCACATCCTTGTACGACTTGCCGGTTTGCACCAGCCGCTGGAGCGTGCCTCGGCCGGCATCGAAGAGGAATAGCGCATCCCCGGCCTCAACTAGCGTACTGGGGCCAAAACGGTCCATCGTTGGAGGCGGCGAGCCGGTCCCCAGCAATGTAACGCTGAAGCGGGCCGGGCTCTGCGCCAATAAATTTCCGGCGAGCAACACAAGTGCGGCACAGCCCGCAAGGGCCCGCAAGGTCAATCTGGTAATTTTCATATAAGCGGATTATAACCACCTCGCTCCCGGCGCCGACGCGCGCCAAAAAGCCGCGCCGCAATTGACCCTGTCCGTCCCCTCTGCTAGTTTGTAGGGTTTGGCCCCCGTAACCGCTAACTTCCCTTTGCGTCCTCCGCGCCCTTTGCGGTGAATGAAGGGTTTCATAAAAGAAAGAGAGCTTTATGCCCGTTTTTAAATTCAAGGGCGTGGATTTCATCGAATTCGACTCCATGCTGAGTGAAGACGAACTCCTGGTGCGCGAGACCACGCGCCGCTTCGTCGAAGAAAATGTTGTCCCCATCATTGAGCAATGCAACCGAGACGGGCGCTTTCCCCGCGAACTTGTTCAACCCATGGCCGAACTGGGTTTCTTCGGACCCAACCTGAAGGGCTACGGC
>JBGPLR010000543.1:0-2742 GCA_041486545.1 Terriglobia bacterium | reverse complement strand
TTCTGAAGGATCAGCGCGGAGATCTGCGGAGGAGTGTGTTCCTTGCCTTGCGCCAACACTCCAACGTGGTCGCCGGATTGGATGACTTTGTACGGCACCATCTTCGATTCTTCGCTGACTTCGTCGTAACGACGTCCCATGAACCGCTTGATGGAATACACCGTGTTCTCAGGATTGGTGATGGCCTGGCGCTTGGCCACCTGGCCCACCAGACGCTCGCCCGACTTGGTGAAGCCCACGACTGAAGGCGTGGTGCGTCCGCCTTCCTCGTTGGCGATCACTTTCGGTTCTCCGCCTTCCATCACGGCGACCACCGAGTTGGTGGTTCCCAGATCAATTCCGATAATCTTTCCCATGGCTGACTCTCCTGGATCGCTATAAGTGCCTTAAAACAATAGACTAAAACATACTGCCCTAACTATTATTATAGTTGAGTGACTTATTGTCAAGTCGTTAGATGCGGGTTTCCCGGCAGCCGATTCGCGTATTTCTGCAAGCAAGAAGTCCCTTAACGGGGGAAGTGTGAGCTTAGGCAGCCGATTAGAATACAGACGAGTCCCATCAGCGGAAAGGCCTTCTGGAGACTCCCTAAAGGGGAGTCAGGGATTGCGCGCCAGAGGCGCATGCCAACTGGGCCACGGCGACGACGGC
Source organism: Terriglobia bacterium (assembly GCA_041486545.1). Lineage (GTDB taxonomy): Bacteria > Acidobacteriota > Terriglobia > Terriglobales > Acidobacteriaceae > Angelobacter. The sequence continues at coordinate 2,091 of JBGPLR010000543.1, read as the reverse complement.
GCGGGTCGCTTCCAGCTGCATGGACGTGAACTCCAGCTCGGATCCCAGACATCCCGAAGCGGCGGATTGCTCCAAGCCCGCAGCGGCGGCAGCGGCGGCACCGGCTTCAAACAGTTTGAACATGCTTTTTAGCGTATGTGCGGAACGGAGGAACGTGGGGATATCGCCGGCCGCGCGGGCGTTCTCGAGATCCGTCATGATCTTGCGGGTTTCCGTGGGAAACATTTCCGCCAGCGTGACCATCAATTCCCGATCGCTGCCGCAATGCTCCAGCACAGCAGCGGAATCAAGCTGCAAAGGCGCTGCGGACTCTGATTGGCCTGCGGCCACCGGGATGCCAGCGACCGGCTGAATAAGGTCTGCCGGGTCAGGCGTTGGACCTGGCGCAGACGGCGGCTGCAAATCGCTTGTATATCGTTGTAAGACGCTCATCAGTTCATCCTTGCGAATCGGTTTGCAGAGATAATCGTCCATGCCCGCGGCCAGACATTTTTCCCGGTCACCGGTCATGGCATGGGCGGTCAGGGCGACAATCGGGATCCTGGTTTCAGTTTCCTTCTGGAGATCGCGAATCAGGGCCGTGGCCTGGTAGCCGTCCATTTCCGGCATCTGGATGTCCATGAGCACAATATCAAACTCACCGGCCCGGTAAGCCTCCACCGCTTCTCTGCCGTTGGCCGCGACGGTAACGGAGTGCCCCATGACGCCGATCATGCCCATCACCACCAGCTGATTGAAATTGTTGTCTTCCACCAGGAGGACACGGAGTTTGCGGCCGGGAACAACGACGGCTTGGGAAGAGACCGGCTCCTGCGCCCTGGCCGGGGCACGCCCCAGCGCACTCAGCACCAGTTGCAGCAGTTCGTGCCGCGAAACCGGTTTGATGGCGTATTCCGTCACACCAAGTTCCTGGCAGCGAAGGGAATCCTGCGGCTGGTCTCCAGAGGTCAACATCATTACCGCGCTTGCGGAAAGACCCTTTTCGCCTCGGACCCTTTCCAGCAATTCAAATCCGTCCATGCCAGGCATGTGGCGGTCAAGAATCAGCAAAGGATATGGTTTGCCGCTTTCGACGCTGCTGCGAACCAGGGAGAGCGCTGCAGGACCGCTTTCCGCCATGTCAGGCAGCATGCCCCAGCGCCAAAGCATGCCCTGCAGTATTTGACGGTTGGTGGCGTTGTCATCCACCACCAACGCACGGACGCTTTTGAGTTCCTCCGCGGAAACCGCCAGCGCAGACTCCGCGGGGGCTGTGGCCTTACCCAGACACGCGGTGAAATGAAAGGTACTGCCCTTGCCAGGAGCGCTCTCCACCCAGATCCGCCCGCCCATCATGTCTACCAATCTCTGGCTGATGGTCAAACCCAGTCCGGTGCCGCCGTATTTGCGGGTGGTAGAGCTATCGGCCTGTTCGAACGGCTGAAAAATTGAGGACAGCTTATCTGCCGGTATGCCGATCCCGGTGTCGCGGACGGCGAAGTGGAACGTGTCTTCACCGGCTGGCGAGGACGCCCGTCCGACGGTGAGGACAACTTCACCGCGCCCGGTGAACTTAATGGCGTTGCCGACCAGGTTGATGATCACCTGGCGGAGGCGGCCGACGTCACCGCTGACGAACTCCGGCACATCGGCGTCAATCTCAAAAGCCAGTTCCAGCTCTTTTTGGTGGGCGCGGAAAGAGAGCGCCTTCATGGCGCCGGCAACCGCTGACGACAATGCAAAAGGACGCTGGTCCAGTGAGAGCTTGCCGGCTTCAATCTTGGAGAAATCCAGAATGTCATTGATGATGCCCAGCAGGCCGTCGGCCGACTCCTTGACCACATTGATGTAATCGCGTTGCACGGCGGAAAGAGGAGTATCCAGGGCCAGCTCGGTCATGCCCAGGATGCCGTTCATGGGAGTGCGGATCTCATGGCTCATATTGGCGAGGAATTCGCTCTTGGCCCGGCTGGCGGCCTCGGCAATTTCTTTTGCCTGTCCTAACTGCTCGACCACAGCGCGCAGCTCGGAGGTGCGAACTGCAACTTTGTCCTCCAGTTGCTCACTATGAAGTTTCAGCGCTGCGTCGCGCTGGGCAATGCCCTGGACCAT
>JBGPLR010000542.1:0-2751 GCA_041486545.1 Terriglobia bacterium | reverse complement strand
TGGCGCCGTGGCAGCTGCCGCTCTTCTATCCCGACCTGTGGGACACGGATTTTGAGAGCGCGTTCGCCATTTTCCACCAGCGATTTTCCACCAACACGCAGCCGGCATGGCCGCTGGCGCAGCCGTTTCGTCTGCTGGCGCACAACGGAGAAATCAACACGATTACCGGCAATCGCCGCTGGATGAAGGCGCGCGAGGCTGCTATCCGCGGCAAACTGAAGGCCGGGCCGTGGTTTCACGGCCTGGAAGAAAACGTGAGCGACTCCGCCAGCCTGGACAACGCGCTGGAACTTCTGGTGCGTCAGGGACAAAGCACGGAAGCCGCGCTCTTCAGCCTGACGCCGCCGGCGTTGGCGGCCGCGGCTCCGGTCTCGCCGGAAGTCCGAGAATTCTTTGCGACTGCGGCCGGCGAGTATGAGCCGTGGGACGGCCCCGCCGCGCTCATCTTCACTGACGGCCGCGTGGTGGGAGCAAAGCTGGACCGCAATGGTTTGCGCCCGCTGCGCTACACGCGAACGTCTGACGGCTGGCTGATTGCCGGGTCGGAAGCAGGGCTGGCCGACTTCGACGAAAAACATATCGTCGAGCGCCAGCGGCTGGCACCGGGCGAAATGCTTCTGGTTGACGTGGCCACCGGGCGTGTCCGGCGCAACGGCGACTTGCTGAACGATGTGGCGGCCCAGAGTGCACCTAAACCCGTCCATCGCGTAGAGCGTTTGCCGCAGGAAGCAACAACTGCGTCCCGTGAAGCGATCTCCATTGAACCACGCAGGACCGCGGCCGCTTTGGGTTGGAGTGAAGACCAACTTCGCATTCTTCTGCAACCCTTGAGCGAAGGCAAGGAAGCGATATGGAGCATGGGCGACGACACGCCGCCGGCCTTCATGTCCAAAATCCGCCGGACGATATGGGATTACTGCAAGCAACGCTTTGCCCAGGTGACGAATCCTCCCATTGATCCTTTGCGCGAAGCGCATGTGATGTCACTGGAGACGCGCATTGGTCCCAGCCTGGCTGCGGATTCGCCGGTGCTGGGCGCAGGGCAACTGGCTTTTCTGGAGCGGACATTTGCGCCGTGCCAGAGAGTTGACGTGACGTTTGACGCTGCACTGGGTGTGACCGGGGGCGTGACCGGCGCGCTCGAAGCATTGCGTGAAGTCCGCTCTCAGGTGCGATGGGCGCACGGGGCAAATCCGAAGATGGTGATACTCAGCGACCGTGGCGTGAGCGGGGAACGCGCGGCGCTGCCCATGTTGCTGGCGGCGTCGGCGGCGTGGCAGGAGATTTCCAAATCAGGGAATTTCCAGATACCGCTCATCATTGAAACCGCGCAGGTCATAGACACGCACCACATCGCGCTGCTGCTGGCCGCGGGCGCTACCGCGGTACGGCCGTATCTGGCCATGCAGCTCGCGGAAGAAATCAAGCAGGCGGATGCAGCCAAGACTGGTGGCGCAAAGCCGGGCGGCGCGGCCAATTACTGCGCTGCGGTGAATACCGGCCTGCGAAAAGTGCTGTCACGCATGGGCATTTCCACTTTGGCCAGCTACCGCAACACGCAGTTGTTTGAAGTGGTAGGGCTGGACGACCGCCTGTGCCGCGAGTTCTTTGAGAGCGCGCCGCATTGCGCGGAAGCATCTTCCATCGAGCAGGTGCTGGCCGACTATCTATACAACCACGCGCTGGCATTTGACGGCGAAAGCCAGGCGCCACGCGATGCCGGGCTTTATCGTTACCGCAAGGCTGGCGAGGTGCACGGAACCACGCCGGAGCTGATGCGTCGCTTGCAAGCGCACGTGAAGTCGCCGTCGGAGGAGAGCTATCGCGCCTATGAAGACCTGGCCGAGCAGCGCGAGCCCACGGCCATCCGTGATCTTCTAGCGATTAACTTTGTGGACTCGGCTGAAGCCGTTCCGCTAGAGACCGTTGCTTCGGAAGCGGAGATTCTGACGCGTTTCAGCGCCCAGGCAATGTCGGTGGGCGCGATCAGTCCGGAAGCTCATCGCACGCTGGCGCTGGCCATGAACCGGCTGGGCGCCCGCAGCAATACAGGAGAAGGAGGTGAGGATCCAGAGTTGTACTCCAGGGAACCTGAGGCGGCGTGCCGCATCAAGCAGGTCGCCTCAGGAAGATTTGGCGTTACCGCCGAATATCTGGTGAACGCGCAGGAAATTGAAATCAAGATGGCGCAAGGGTCGAAGCCTGGCGAAGGCGGGCAATTGCCGGCCGCAAAGGTGAGCCCGTTTATTGCCCGGCTGCGGCGCGCCGTGCCCGGCATGGCGCTGATTTCCCCTCCACCGCACCACGACATTTACAGCATTGAGGACCTGGAGCAGCTGATCCACGATTTGAGAAAGGTGAATCCGCGGGCGCGGATTGGCGTAAAGCTGGTGGCCGGTGCGGGCGTGGGCATTATCGCTGCGGGCGTCGCCAAGGCTGGCGCGGACGTGATCACCATCAGCGGACATGATGGCGGCACCGGCGCGTCGCCCCTGAGTTCCATCAAGAACACCGGCTTGCCCTGGGAGTTTGGTTTGCGCGACGCGCACCGCACGCTGCTGCAATGCGGCTTGCGGCGGCAGGTGAGGCTGCGCGTGGACGGCGGACTGAAGTTCGCCCGCGACCTGGTCATCGCCGCGCTGCTGGGCGCCGACGAATTTGGCTTTGGCACCGCCGCGCTGCTGGCCATTGGCTGCGTGATGGCGCGGCAGTGCCATTTGAATACATGTCCGGTGGGCATCGCCACGCAGG
>JBGPLR010000541.1:0-2758 GCA_041486545.1 Terriglobia bacterium | reverse complement strand
CCGCTTAAGAAAAAGTCACCCCCCTGAGGTTCCGCCGTGCAGACGTCTGCGCTGGCTGGACCGCAGGGGGATTTTCATTTTACGAACCGAAGGGAACGCTATGCCGCAATTCAAGAGGGTCCGGCTCATCAATCCGAAGAGAAAAAAGAAAACGGGGACGCGCCGCCGGCGCAACTCGACCGGCCAGTTCACCAAGAGGCGTTCGCCTCGCCGCCGAGCCGCCGCGCGCAGGCGCAACCCCACCACTTTCCGCAGACGCCGCCGCGTAGTCGCAAGACGCGCTGCCGTTCGCAGACGCCCATCAGCGAGGGCGCGCAGAAAAAACCCGCTGGGAGAGGAGTTGATACTTTTGTCGAATCCACGCAGAAAGAGGAGAGCAAAGAACAGCCATCGCGCCCGGCGCCGGAGCAATCCGGTGGCCCGCACGCGTCGCCGCCGCAACGGATTTAACTTCCGGCGCGCCAACCGGCGCCGCAACCCGGATTCCACGGGTGGCAAGCAGTTCGCGATTGAGGCAGGCAAGGCCATTGTGGCGGGACTTGTTGGCGGCATCGGCACGCGCGCCATTGTCCAGGGAATCCTGGGCGACAAGAACACCGGCATGACGGGCTACCTGGCCAACTTCGCAGTAGCACTGGGCGGCGGGTTCCTGCTCTTCAAGTTTACGAAGAGCAAGTCCCTCGCACTGGGCTTTGCCGTAGGCGGGTCCGCAACGTCATTGCAGCGTATCTGGTCGGAGAAGGTTTCCATGACTTCCCCGGCAGCCGCCGCGCCGGCGTTGAGCGATCTGGACTATTCGTCCAATGGCATGGGCGGAGTCGGGTTGAGCGGTTTTGTCAACACCGGCTTTGCGCTGCCTTCAGTGACGGACGGCGGTGGGGTGATTCAAACCCCATTCCAGCCTTCGCTGCCCGCAGCTTCGGCCGCGGCCGGCTCGCAGCCAGGCTCTAACGTGCTGAACATTCCGGGCGGCAACGTCGCCCGTGTCCAGCCGCGCTACTAGTTTTCAACCCGCGCGCAAGCGCGCTTTGTCCCCTGGGGTCACACCCAGGGCAATTTTCCACCTCATTAAGGAGGAGGTGAAACCGATGAATCGAAATCTTCCATCAGCGAGTGGCCGCGAAGGCCGGTTGTCTCCGCGTTTTCCCCTGGCGGGCATGCGCGAACTCAGCCGCCTCAATTTCGGCCGTCCTCGCGCCAAAGCGAAGAACCCGATCCTGAGCGGGGTTGAAGACTACATCACGCAGCCGATCTATGACAGCGTGAACTTCGCCGCCGCTGCTGCTATGACGCAGCAGACCATGTTCCAGCAACCACGTGGCCAGGCCGGCAAGACGCTGGCCCAGACCAACATGACGTCACCGGGGTTCCTGCCGAATCCGCAACGATTGATCCTGCGCGCTCTGCGGGTGTTCATTTCCAACGGCACCGTGCCGGCGGACATGTTCAACCTGATGCAAAACGTCAGCATCACTCTGACCCTGGGGACCAAGCCGTATTTCCTCGGCTTCCTTGGCCTGCTCGGCGCAGGCTGCGGAGCCATGGTGACGGCCGCGTCCCAGGTGGGCACGGCGCCTGCCGGTTCCGCTCCGGTGTTTTCCACCAGCAACGGAGTTCCCGACCAGCGCAGCATCTTCGCGTTGAACCAGCCCATCACGATTGAGCAGGGTGAAACCATCCAGGTGATCCTGAATCCTGATACGGCGTTCAACTTTGCCGCCGCCGGCGCTAACCCGGCCGGCGTTGGAGCCACCATCTACGTGATTCTGGATGGCGACCTGTACCGCGGCGTGCAATAGCGCCCACGAACCAAAAAGTCACCCCCCTGAAAAAAAATTCCGCCGCTGATGCGGTGAATGGAGAGGCATTCAATGTCTCAACCTTGCAAATTTTGTCAGGGGAAGGGCGTGGTCCAGTACAACCCGTCCATGGCGCCAGTGGCATGTCCTGTCTGCGGAGGGACTGGCGTCGCGGAAGATCCCGGCTTGTTCTTTGTGTACGAGCTGACGATTGCCCTGAACGCCAACCAACTGCTCAATCCTGGGCCGTCGCTGAACATCCTCAATAACGACTTCAAGTGGATGTTCGCCATGGCGGTGGGCACCGGCGCTTTCGCCGTGCAGCTCAGTGACGGGTCCACGCAGCGCCAGTTTTCCAACCAACTGGTGCACGTCAACAACCTGTTCGGCACCGCCCAAAACCCGTTCCCGCTGCTCACGCCTTACGTGTTCAAGAAGAAAGGCCAGATCCAGGCCAGCATTCAGGACTTGAGCGGCGCGGGCAACAGCGTGCGCCTGGCGTTTGCCGGCGTGGAACTGACGAGCTGATGGAAAGGGATGACCTTCGTCCCCAACGCGACGGCCGGCAGCCACTCAGCGAACACGCTAAACGGAGTTTGCGAGTGTTGCCGGCGGCTCGATAACGCCACACAACCCAAGCCGGTTACCTGGTGCGGGCTGTGCCAGGCGTGGCTGTGCGACCGCTGCCGCGGTGATTTGTTCCGCCGCGCGCGCGCGGCGCTAACCGGACGCTGAAAAGGCGTCCAGAAAAAAGAGGAAGTGACAAATGCGAAAGAAAATCCTTGGAACGCTGTTCGCCGCAATGGGAGTGCTGCTGCTGGGGACGTTTCCAGCCTTCGCTGGAACCGCTCATCCGCTGGTCGTACTGGCGGCTGCAGTTGCTCCTTTCACGGCGCAAACCAAAGTCCTGGCGGTAGTCGCCGGGGTATACGCGGTGCTGCAGGGGGTCAAAAAGTTTG
>JBGPLR010000540.1:0-2765 GCA_041486545.1 Terriglobia bacterium | reverse complement strand
CGTGTTGATTCGCGCAAATTCGCGGCACAGTAGGTTTTTCGTAGTAATAGAGGTCCCTCGCTCCGCTCGGGACTTCGGAAACAACTAGCCCCCTGGCGGCGTATTCCGGAGCGTCATCACCACCAGCCACACTCCGTTCAGCACGAAGAGGATGGCCACGGGGACGAGGTACTTGGACACCGGCCAGCGGTGGAAGGCACACCACACTGCCCCCCCGACGATCAGCAGGTTAATCACAACGTAAGTCGCAAAGATTTTGCCCCGTGACAAACTCGCTCCTCAGACTCCCATGATGTTGTAGCCGCAGTCCACGTAGAGCGTTTCGCCGGTGATGGCTGAGCCCATGTCGGAACAGAGGAACAACGCAGTGTCGGCGACCTCCTTCACTTCCACGTTGCGCTTCAGAGGCGCGTGCTCGGCGTGGTTCTTGAGCATCTGTACCAGATCGCCTACGCCGCGCGCGGCCAGGGTCTTGATGGGCCCGGCGGAGATGGCGTTCACGCGAATCTTTTTCGGCCCCAGGCTGTTGGCCAGGTAACGGACAGTCGCTTCCAATGACGCCTTGGCCACGCCCATCACGTTGTAGCCCGGGACAACTTTTTCCGCGCCGAAATAACTAAGCGTAATCACGCTGCCGCCTTCGCTCATCAGCGGCGCTGCGGCACGGGTCACGGCGATGAGCGAATACACGCTGACGTCGTGGGCAATGCGGAAGCCTTCGCGGCTGGTGTTCAGGAAATCGCCCTTCATGTCTTCCGCGGGTGCGAAAGCCACGCAGTGGGCCAGGGCGTCCAGGCGGCCATAGCGCGCCTTGAGCTGGGTGAAGAGCTGTTCAATCTCCGCGTCATTCGCCACGTCGCATTGGTAAGCCTCGGCGCCCGGCAGGGAAGTGATCAGGTCATGGGCTTCCTGCTTCAATCGCTCGTTCTGGTAGGTGATGGCCAGTTTGGCGCCGGCTTCACTCAAGCTCTGGGCAATGGCCCAGGCGATGCTCCGCTTGTTGGCGACTCCAAAGATAACGGCGTTCTTGCCTTGCATGCTCAGCATAGCGTCAGTCCCCTCGCAAAGAAACTAGCAAGGATAACAGGAAGCATGTGATTCGCGCCCTTGGCAGGTCCAGATCATAGGCCAATCGCCGCTTACGGCGTCTCGTCCGAAGCTGATGAGACTCTGGGCCCTGCTCGCGCGTCCCCGGGGATTTAAGCGGAATTGGGCTGATCACTCCGGAACACAAAAACATATAGACAAAAGGGGTTGCTGGTTCTAATATTCTCAGCACTTTTTCAGGCAGCCTGGGAGCCGGGCTGTAATTTTCGGAATTATTGTGTTTAAAATTCGCCGAGTGCTGAATTTGACTCACCGGCCGTGAACGCCCAAGAGGAGGCAACCGCTATGGGCTTGTCTAGACGTGAGTTTTTCAAAGTTGGAACCGGCAGCGCCGCCGCGCTACTTTTAGGGTTTGACGCCAAACCGGTTCTTGCGCAAGCGAAAGAACTAAAAATCGCTCGCACCACGGAAACCCGCTCCACCTGTCCTTACTGTTCTGTGAGCTGCGGAGTCATCATCCACACGCTCGGCGATAAAGCCAAGAACGTAACGGCACAGGTGGTCCATGTGGAAGGAGATCCCGACCATCCGATCAATAAAGGGACCCTCTGCCCCAAAGGCGCCTCGCTCTATCAGGAGATCCTGAATGACCGCCGGCTCAAGAAACCACAGGTGCGGCGTCCTACCGGCACCAAGTGGGAAGACATCTCCTGGGATGATGCCTACAAAGAGATCGCCCGCCACATCAAGACCACGCGTGACGCGACCTTCGTGGAGCAGAACAAGGACGGCAAGACCGTCAACCGTTGCGAAGGCATCGGCTTCAACGGTGGCTGCACGGACACCAACGAATTCAACTACCTGGTGGTGAAGACGATGCGAAGTATGGGCATCGTCTATATGGAAAACCAGGCCCGTGTTTGACATGGCCCCACGGTCTCAAGTTTGGGACCAACTTTCGGGCGCGGCGCAATGACCAATGGCTGGGTTGACATCAAGAACACTGACATGATGTTGATCATGGGCGGCAACCCGGCGGAAAACCATCCTTGCGGTTTCAAGTGGGTGGTGGAAGCCAGAAAAGTCCGCAATGCCGGGCTGGTGGTGGTTGATCCGCGCTTCCAGCGCACAGCATCACAGGCTGACATCTTCTGCCAGATTCGCGCGGGTTCGGACATCGCCTTCCTGGGCGGCATGCTGAATTACGCCGTCCAGAACAATCGCTACAACAAGGAATACGTCGCCAATTACACCAACGCGGCGCTGATCGTGAAGAAAGGCTTCAAGCTGCCGGAAGACGGCATGTTCTCCGGCTTCGATGCAGCCGCCGGCAAGTATGACGTTTCCTCCTGGAACTACGAAGAAGGTGGAAACGTGACCGGCACCGCCGCTGCGGCGATTGCCGCCGGTGACGGGCCCATGACGGCCGAGGAAGCTGCCAAGCAGGCGGCTGCCAAGGCTGCTGCGCCGCCACCCAAGGTTGTGGCTGTGGCCGGTAAGCCGGCTCCCCCGCCTCCTCCGCCGGCATTGCCTGCGAACACCGCTTATGACATGTCCCTGGAGCACCCCCGTTGCGTGTTCCAGCTCATGAAGAAGCAGTTCTCGCGTTACACGCCGGAGATGGTGGAAAAAATAACCGGCATTCCCAAGGAAGAATGCATCAAGGCCTGGGACAAGTACACCTCCATCCGCAAGGATGGCGACATGAAGAAGGTCGG
>JBGPLR010000539.1:0-2768 GCA_041486545.1 Terriglobia bacterium | reverse complement strand
CTCAGCGTACTGATTGGCTTGCCGTTTCTGACTCTTTCGGCGACCAATCCTCTGCTGCAATCCTGGTACGCGCGGGGCTTTGCGCGTAAAACCAGCGCCGGCGAACCGGGCGCCGCCGTCACGCCGCCGTATCGCCTGTTTGCCTTGTCGAATTTCGGTTCACTGCTGGGACTGGTGGTGTATCCGTGGCTGATTGAGCCGCGTTTTACTTTGCACGCGCAGGCCGTGGCCTGGCTCGGCGGTTTTGTGTTTTTCGTCTTCGTCTGCGGCACCATTCTTTGGAAGCTGGTTCGCGTTGCAGAGGTTCAGCCTGCTGCTCCGGTTGCTTCGGCCACGGAAACGGCGTCCACGCCAGCGTCGTCCCTGCCACCATCATCCGCGCCCAGCCTGGGTGATCGCGCTCTGTGGGTCCTGCTGGCTGCGTGCGGATCGCTGATGCTCTGCGCGGTGACCAACCACATCAGCCAGAACATTGCCGCCATCCCGCTGCTGTGGATTCTTCCGCTCACCATCTATCTGCTCACGTTTGTTCTGGCGTTCAGCCCAAGGCAGCGCCCGTGGCGGCTGACGGCCATGCAGGTCCCCGGCCTGGGAGTGAGTGTGGCCCGGCTGGTCATGCTCATTCTTCTTGCCGCCGCCGTCTTTTCCATGGGCTACGTGCTGTACAGCAAGACCCTGACCCTGCTGTTTCAGGTTTCCATCGCATTCTTTTGCCTGGCGCTGTTCATTGTTTGTCTGTTCTGTCATACCGAACTGCACCGGCTGCGCCCCGCGCCACGCTACGCGACCTCGTTTTATTTGCTGATTGCCGCCGGCGGAGCCCTGGGGTCCATTTATGTGGGCATCGTGGCGCCGGTAATCACTTCGGCCAACTACGAACTGGTCTGCGGTCTGGCGTTTACCACTTTGCTGGCCGTGTTGGTGAGCTGGCGGCTGCGGGTAGGCTGGCGCGTCTTCTGGTCGGCGGCCACGCTGGCGATGATCGTGGTGGTTTACCTTCAGGTCCAGTACAACGAAAGACATTCCATCGCCCAATTCCGGAACTTCTACGGCACCCTGCGCGTCGCCGAATCGTTTGATCCACCGGGCACAGGCGCCACCCGCACGCTCATGAACGGGACCATCATTCACGGTCTGCAGATTTTTACCGACGAACTGCGCCGCACGCCCACTTCCTATTACACGCATGATTCCGGCGTGGGCATTGCGATTGATAATTGTTGCGGTGAGCGGCACCGGCGCATTGGAGTCATCGGGCTGGGAACGGGCACCGTGGCGGCCTACGGGCGGCCCGGAGATGTGATTCGTTTTTATGACATCAACCCGCAAGTGGAGCGAATCGCCCTCAGCATGTTTTCCTACCTGCGCGAGTCCCAGGCTTCCATTGAAATCGTGACCGGCGACGCTCGCGTTTCCCTGGCCGCCGAACCGCCGCAGAACTATGACGTGCTTGTCGTAGACGCCTTTTCCGGTGACGCTATTCCCGTCCATCTGCTCACCCGTGAAGCCATTGCTCTCTACCGCCGCCATCTCAGTCCCGGGGGAATCCTGGCAGTCCACGTTTCCAACCGGTATCTGAACCTGGCCCCGGTGGTGCTGCAGCAGGCCGAGGAAGCTGGACTGCCGGCGACCGTGGTGGGCACGGAAGACCGCGAAGAACAGGGAGAAGGCGGGTATGGCTCGGATTGGGTGCTGGTCACCACCAACCAGACTTTCCTGGAACTGCCTGCGGTGACCGAAGGCGCTGAAGACATCGCATCAATACCCGGGCTCCGCCTGTGGACGGACGATTACAACAGCCTGTTGCCGCTGCTGAAGCTGGAAAAGTTCAAGTGGTATACGCGGGAGGCAAGCGACGAATAAGCGCCGTTTTCGCGGCGGCTGGGGCCCCTGAATCTATTTTGATGTCAAAGCATCTAACCCAGGTGAACACAAACTCTGCGCCACGGGGGCTGAATATGATCCAGGTTAGACGGGCCAACCAACGCGGCCACGCCAATCATGGCTGGCTGGATACATACCATACTTTTTCTTTTGCCAATTACTTTGACCCTGAGTTCATGGGGTTCCGCAGCCTGCGCGTGATCAATGAAGACCGGGTCAAGCCGGGGTACGGTTTTCCCACGCATCCGCACAGTGACATGGAGATCATCACCTACGTGCTAGAAGGGTCGCTGGAGCACAAAGACAGCATGGGGACGGGATCCGTGATCCGCCCCGGCGACGTGCAGAAGATGAGCGCCGGCACCGGCGTGCGCCACAGCGAGTTCAACCACTCGGAAAACGATCCGGTGCACCTCTACCAGATATGGATTCTCCCGGAGAAGAAGGGCATCCAGCCGATGTATGAGCAGAAGGCCATTCCCGCGGAAGAGAAGAGGGGCAAGCTTCGCCTGCTGGCTTCACCGCGGGGCGGCAACGGAAGCAGCGCGGTCAAGATGTACCAGAACGTGGAACTGTTCGCCACCGAACTGGACTCCGGCCAGTCGGTGGAGCATGAACTCGCCGCCGGACGCTATGCCTGGGTCCAGGTGGCCCGCGGTTCTGTCCAGGTCAACGGCCAGGAATTGAATGCTGGCGATGGAGCGGCGGTCTCGCAAGAGAAGCGGCTTCAGATCTCCGCCACTGCCGACAAGAGCGAAGTATTGCTGTTTGATCTGGCATGAACTTGCTGCCAAAAGCAGCCGCGAAGCAGCGCCATGGCCGTGAATCTGGACGACGAAACGCAAAAGAGTTTTCCGAATTGGGTATGACTGTGATTCGTCGCT
>JBGPLR010000538.1:0-2775 GCA_041486545.1 Terriglobia bacterium | reverse complement strand
CCGTCACTGTGGACCAGATTGTAAAAGTCCTGAACACCAACGCGGAGAACGCGGCGAAAGTGGTGAAGCAGGCCATTGCCGTGATGCCTAAAGAGCGTGAATGCAAATGCGGGTCGGCGCTACAGTTTGCGCTGCTGACCGATCCCACCAAGATTCCCGCGGCCACGCGGCAGAAACTTGCGCTGTTGCTGGACAAATATCTCGCCAAATCTCTGGAGGCTAAAGCCTAGTGTCCCTGCTTGTGGTAGGTTCCGTTGCGTTTGACGCCATCAAAACCCCGTACGGCAAGACCGACAAGATCCTGGGTGGCGCAGCCACGTATTTTTCCTTGTCGGCCAGCTTCTTCACGCCGGTGCGCGTCGTGGCCGTAGTGGGCGAGGACTTCACGGAAAAAGAAGAGCAAGTTTTTCACGCCCGCAAGATTGATATCAGCGGCATCGCCCGGGAGGCGGGCAAGAGTTTCTTCTGGGCCGGCGAATACGGCGACAACGTGAATGAAGCCAAGACCCTGGACACGCAACTGGGCGTGTTTGGCAATTTCAATCCGCAAATTCCGGAGAAGTTCAAAGACACGCAGTTTGTGTTTCTGGCAAACATTGATCCGGTGCTGCAAGTCAACGTGCGCAAGCAGATGCACCACGCCAAGTTTGTGGGCGGAGACACCATGAATTACTGGATCAAAGACCACCGCGCCAACCTGCTGGAGATGCTCAAGCAAGTGAACGCGCTGCTGATCAATGACACGGAAGCCAAGATGCTCGCCGGCGACGCCAGCCTGGCGCGGGCGGCGCAAAAAGTGCTGGCCATGGGCCCGCAGGCGCTGGTGATCAAGCACGGAGAATACGGCGCAACGGTTTTCTTCAAAGACGGCTCGTTCGGCATTGGGCGGCATCCGTTTCGCGCGCCCACGCTGCCGATTGAGCAGGTCACCGATCCCACCGGCGCCGGTGATAGTTTTGCCGGCGGATTTATGGGATACATTGCGTCGCAACAGAAGCTGACCCGCGACGTTTTTAAGCGCGCCATGTTCTACGGCGGCGTGATGGGATCATTCGCGGTGGAAGCTTTCGGCACCGAGCGGCTGCAAAAACTTACGCGCGAAGAGATTGAAGAGCGATACAAGGTCTTCCGCGAGCTGACGCATCTGGATTGAGGCATTCTGACCGTGGTTTCCAAACGCGCTGCCTTGTTTGATGCGTCATCCCGATGGCCGTAAGCGAGCACGCGTTTTCGGGTCCCGTTTCGCGCAGCGAAATGGGGCGAGTGTGCGAGCAGGCCGGAGGGACCTTGTGCTTTGGTCTAATCTCTCATCGAAAGCGCAAGGTCCCTCGCTCCTATTCGGACGCTGATGACAGCGCGTCCTCATTAAACGGAGCTCGGGATGACGATTATTTTCTGTTTTCAGCTTCCCGTGTTTGTTACAGAGTACCGGAGACTACTCCACTCTTTCCGCGAAGATCAGCAGATAGCCATCGGGATCGTACACGGCGAACTCTTTCATCCCATAAAACTCTTTGTGCAGTGGCACGGCGATCTTGATTCCGTGGCCTTCCACGGTCTTTAGAAACTCATCAATGCCTTCCATGGCGACGTACATGCTGAGCGTGCCGCCGATCTGGCGTCCGGCGAACAAGTCCGGTTGGCCGGGTTGCGGCGGCATGTGCTGGTTGAGGAAAACAACGGCATCGCCATGCTGCATCCAGGCAAAGATGAAGGGACCTTTGTCCGGAGGGACGGTCTGGGAAACCGTGAAGCCGAGAACGTCGCGATAGAACTTAAGGCTCTTTTCCATGTCGGCGACAATAAGGTTGGGGGTGACTTTGTTGAATTTCACGGGCTTCTCCTTTTTGGACTGAGGTTGATTGGCCGCTGAAGTTGGCGATGAATGAGACGGATTGTTGGATTGTGCAGGCGATACGATCGCGCCGAGACACAGCACGACGAGCGCGCAGGGCAAGAGTATGGATTTGGTTTTGTGGATCATGAATTCTCCTCGTTAAGCTGGCCGCTCTGTGGCTGGGGACCGAAGGGCAGGATTCCCAACCTGAAGAAGAGCAAGCACACGCCATCGTTATGCTCGCAATCTCCTCCATCCACGAATCCTGCGAGGAGAATCGTAGGTAGGGCCCCTGATAGCCACCCCAGCATGCGCAAAAGCGGCGCAAGCTGGGGACCCCGGCTGAGAGAATTCAAAGCATCAGGACCCGCGAGGTACGGACGGTAAGTTAGCAAAGCTCGCGGGGCGGAGTCAAGCGGCAGCGTCCATTTAGAATTCAACCGGCAGAGACTTCAGACAATCCTATGCAGCCACAAAGTTCCCCATCGACGGTCCAGGTGCGCGACTACGCGCTGCTGGCGCTGCTGACAAGCTTGATGGGGACGGCTGCCCTGGTTTTTTATTACCGCCAGAGCGCCATCCTTTTATATGGCGACGCGGTGGCCCACATCAACATCGCGCGGCGGGTGCTTGATTCGCGGACGCCGGGCCTGTTTCAGCTGGGGACGGTGTGGTTGCCGCTGCCGCACGTGCTGATGATCCCGCTGGCGATGCGGGATACCTGGTGGCGCAGCGGCGTGGCGGGCGCAATCCCTTCGGCCGCATGCTTTGTGCTGGCAGGCGCGTTTCTGTTCGCCGCCGCGCGGCGTTTGTATGCTTCCGCCGCGGCCGGAACGACTGCTGCATTGCTGTTCGCGCTCAATCCCAACATGCTGTATTTGCAGGCGACGCCCATGACCGAAGCGGTGTTCGCGGCGGCGCTGGCCGCGCTGCTGTGG
>JBGPLR010000537.1:0-2776 GCA_041486545.1 Terriglobia bacterium | reverse complement strand
GTCTTCTGCGTGGGCTGTTTACCCGCGCCGGAAACGCCGGACTTGGAATCGGCGACAATCCCGTGCTCCAGATCAATCAACCCGGCCCGCATCAGCGGCGCCAGCGCCAGAATAATGGACGTGGCGTAGCAACCGGCATTGGCGACCAGAGCAGCGTCTTTCAGCTGTGCGCGATGCAGCTCCGGAATCCCGTACACCGCTTGCGCCGTGAGTTTCTCCGCCAGTGCCGGATCAGCATCGTGAAACTGGTAGATGGCCCGCGACGCCGGGCTGGCCAGCCGCCACGCGCCGCTCAAGTCAATCACCTGCACGCCCTGGCGCATCGCTTCCGGCACCCACTCGCGTGACACCTCATGCGGCGTCGCCAGAAACAGCACGTTCACGCCTTGCGCCCGCAGCTTTTCCCAGTTGAAAGTCTGGAGAGGGAAGCCGCCGTTGCCGCTCATTTGCGGATACACGTCGTCCAGCTGTGCCGGACCGGCGCCTTCGCCTTCGCGCGTGAAAAGCACAGGCTTCTTCATCCGCGGATGGCGGTAGAGCAGGCGCGCGAGCTCGAAGCCCGCGTAGCCGGTGGCCCCGACGACGGCAGGTTGTATGGATTGGGGCATCAGGCTCGCATGCCCTCCAGCTGGTTCTGCATCTCCCTGGCTTTTTTGTTGTTGCCGGTAATGATAAGGATGGTGTCGTCGCCGGCCACGGTGCCCACCACTTCGTCCCAGCCTTCCGCGTCAATGGCCACGGCCACCGGCTGCGCGCTGCCGGGGATGGTCTTGATGACCAGCAGGTTCTGCGCCCGCCGGATCTCGCGCACAAATTCCCGCACCACGCGCGAAACCGCTGGCAGTGGTTCGTTCGATGCGTCTCCGTTGGGCAGGATGTAGCCTTCCGGCGTTTTGACCAGCCGCAACTCGTTCAGGTCACGAGAGAGCGTGGCCTGCGTCACCTGAAACCCGCGGCGCGACAACACCTTCACCAGCTCCTGCTGGTTAGGGAGAGGCGCTTCATGCGCGAGTTCCACGATGGTTTGTTGCCGGGCCAGCTTGCTCATGATGAATACTTATTCACTCCGATGTATAAATATGCATTGCTATGCCAGTCTATGTCAACACAATAATGAGGGGATTATACCCTTGACACAGATGAGATTTCGCGATAATATTTCCCTGTAAGTCGCCAGTGCATAAATATTCAGGGGGGCAGGGAATGAATCTCATAGACGTAAATGAGCAGTTCAAAACGGAAGAATCTTGCTGGAATTACCTTGAGCAGATGCGCTGGCCCTCCGGTATCCGCTGCGTTACGTGCGGCAACAACGAAGTGTCCACGATCAATCGCAAGGTTGGCAAGGGAACTGAAAACAAGCGCGGGAAGCTCTACCAGTGCCTAGAGGAAACCTGTAAGCAGCAATTCAGCGCGACCAGCGGCACGATCTTCCATGACTCCCATTTGCCTTTGACAAAATGGTTCCTTGCCGTGGCTCTCATTGCGGACGCGAAAAAAGGAATCAGCGCGAAACAGCTACAGCGGCATCTTGGAATCGGCAGCTACAAAACAGCGTGGTATTTGGCTCACCGTATCCGCAAATCAATGGAAGAAACGGAGGGCTCTCTATTTACGGGAACGGTTGAAGTGGACGAAACCTACGTGGGCGGGAAATACGATCCCCGGCGCAAGCGGTCCCGGTATGAGAAACCCGCCGTTGTGGGCTTGATCGAGCGCGGGAACAGCGGTAGGGTCCGCACAATGCGTTTAACCACGGTTTCTAAAGCTACCCTGGTCGGCACGATCCTAAAGAACACGGAAGAGAGCGCGCACATCATGACGGACGAACACGCGGGTTATAAATCAGTCGGCAAAATCCGCAAGCATGAATCAGTCAATCACATAAAAGAAGAATGGGTTCGCGGGAACGTTCACACAAACACGATTGAGAATTACTGGTCACTGTTTAAGCGCGGTTTGATAGGGTCATTTCACCAAGTGAGCGTAAAGCATCTTGAGCGGTACATGGCAGAGTTTGATTACCGCTTCAATAACCGCAAAGACGTGGACATCTTCATAAAGACCATTGCGCGGATGTGCGGCATCTCCCCGATGCAGTACAAGCAGCTTACCGCTGATCCTGATCCCGCCCTATAATCGGCTTGGGACTCCGTTTCTTCGGAGTCCTTACCTTTTTCCCCGGCATCGGCTTTGCCTTAATGAGTCGGCCCAGGAGAGCATCAAATTTATCCTTCGGAACTTTCATTTCCCGCCTTCGGCTTTGTCAGCTTCTTAATCTCACGAGTATACTTGGAACTCAATTTCTTTATGGAGGGCTGGGGCGGTAGATTTTCCGGCAGAACTCCACCTGTGTCCTGCATAGCTTTCCTCACAACCTGTCCCACACTGAAATGGGCGTTAATGGCGTTTTGTTCTCCGTGAACATTCTCGCGTGTGATTTTTTCTTTTGCTTGGGTAACCCGGAAATCATTAGCCGCTAACTCTGTTGGGCCAATGCAATCGAGCAAATCTTCCTCTTCCGGCAACCCCTTTTTGAGTTCCACCGCGTCTTTGCCCATGCCGTACATTCCCTTATATCCGGCATCATGGAAGACCCCAAATTTCTCCACACCTGCTTGCGCGGCAGTTGCGTTCAGTTGCGTATTGTTGTCCTTGAGACGATTCCTCAAGATCAGACGCTGTTGTTCAGCAGTAAGCGAGTCAAAAGCCTCCTGCTTGTGCGCCTGAATGGAAAAATACGTTTGAGCCGTTGCAATCTCAGGCTTTGTGGAGC
>JBGPLR010000536.1:0-2777 GCA_041486545.1 Terriglobia bacterium | reverse complement strand
TGGTCCTGGATCACATGCGCGAAGAGAAGCGCACCGTGGCGCTGAACTCCGTGCTGGCGGCGCTGGGCATAACTGTGCTCAAAGTGGTGTTGGGCTTCACTACGGGCAGCTTGGGCATCCTCTCAGAAGCTGCCCACTCCGGGCTGGATCTGGTGGCTGCTTTCATCACGCTGCTTTCTGTGCGCGTCTCTGACAAGCCCGCCGACGCCGACCACCAGTACGGCCACGGCAAGGTGGAAAACTTCTCGGCTTTCCTGGAAACCGGTCTGCTTCTGGTGACCTGCCTATGGATCATATGGGAGGCCATCGAACGTCTCAACGGACACCACGCCGCCAACATTGAGCCCAGCATCACGGCTTTTGTTGTGCTGGGGGCTTCCATCGTGGTGGACAACTGGCGCTCCCACAAGCTGCATGACATCGCCCACAAATATGATAGCCAGGCCCTGGAAGCCGACGCGCTGCACTTCCACACGGACATGTTTTCCAGCGGCGTCGTAGCCGTCGGTCTGGCCCTGGTGTGGGCTGGACGCTATTGGCACCTGGGCTGGCTGGCGCAGGCCGATTCCATTGCCGCCCTGATCGTCTCCGGGGTGATCGTACAGGTAAGCTGGCGCCTGGCTCGCCGGACCATTGACGCTTTGCTCGACGCCGCGCCCGCCGGATACCGCAACAAGATCATTGACGCCGCGCTCAAGGTCAACGGCGTGATTGAAGTGGAGCGCGTGCGCATTCGCCGCGGCGGCAACCGCTACTTTGCCGACCTGACCGTCGGCCTGGCCCGCAACGTTACCTTCCAGCGTTCCGGACAAGCGGTCAGGGAAATCTCTGACGCCGTCCACAGCTTTCTTCCTGATTGCGACGTGGTGATTCACTCTATCCCGCGCGAGACCGGCAAGGAGAACCTCTTTGACCGCATCCGCGCCGTGGCTACCCGCAACAACTTCAACGTGCATGATGTCAGCGTGCAGGACCTGGGCGGACGGCTGCATGTGGAACAGCATCTGGAGCTTGACGAGTCCCTCAGCCTCAAGAACGCGCATGACGTGGTCACCCGACTGGAAGCGGAGATCCGCGGCGAACTCCCGGAGATCTCCACGATTCTTACCCACATTGAGAGCGAGCCTGCCACCATTGAGTCCGGTGACCAGCCCAAATCAGACGCCCGGCTGGAGAACAAGCTGCGGCCCGTAGTGAGAGAATTTCCTGAGGTCGTGGACATGCACGAAGTGGAAATCAAGCGCGTGCGTGACCGCGTCTACATGTCCTGCCACTGCACCATGGCCGACGACCTGCCGCTCTCCCGCGTGCATGACGTTTCCACCGCGCTGGAGATCCGCTTCAAGCAAGTGGCGCCGGAGCTGTTCAAGGTGCTCATCCATCCCGAACCGCAGACCGACAACCGGCGGTAAGAGCGGCTCCAAATCAGCCTGAAGCCGCAGGCCTCCGAAAACAACAAGGCCGGACCCCGAAGGCCCGGCCTCTCATCAACCAAAGGAAAGACAAGAGTTATTCCTTTGGCATCTGGTGGCGCGGCAATTCTTTCATCACTGGTTCGTTGACGGTCGTAGTCTTGAACCCGGCGGGCACTTGGAACAGGCTGGCATCCGGCTCACCCCGCTTGATGTCGGTAAGATGAAACACGGTGTCGCCGAAGCGCGGGTCGCTGTGCTTGTGCAGCACCAGGGCGTGCAGGTCTTGCGAGTACCAGTTTTCTGAAACGATCTCAATCGGGCGATCATTGCCAATTTGACCGGCGGCGATGGTCACGGTTTCGCGCGTGCCTTCCACGGTCACTCCGTCCATGACTTGCGTGCCCAGTTGTTCACGCTTCACTTGCTTGGAACTTTCTTGCCACTGGTCTTTCTTGGGGCCTTGATCCACGGCGCTCCGCAGTCTGACCGCGACCGACGCTTCCATTTTGCTCTTGTCCGAGCTGTCAATCGTGAAGACCTTCAGGTTGTCCGTCTTAACGACGCGCGCCCGCTGTTGGTCCGGATTGAGGATGTAGTCCGTGTGCGCCGCGGGATCACTGATGAACACTACCTTGGAGCCTTCCATGCTCAGCGGGCCCAGGTGGTCAATCGTCTGCTCGCGACGCGTGCGGCCCTGGCCGTCGCGGGCCACGAATACTGAGCTCTTGTTCACGATGCGGTTGCCGTCCGCCAGCGTCTGCGTGCTCTCCGTTAACGCGGTCGCGGAATAAGGCGCGTCTTTGACCGCTTCGCCATTGCCGGCAAAGTCCGCGGAGAAGAAGGCTATCTTGCCTTCAGGAAGCCGCTCCCAGGTTTGTGCTAACGCCATCGGGCCAGGCCCGCGTGCCTCGAAGACCCGGGTCGTATAGACGGTCTGGCTGGGATCGACTTGCGTTCCGCTCTGGCGTTGTTCCACCTTAACGCGGTCCTGGGCTGACGCCGTTCCTGCGATCAATAGCGCCATGGCAACTGCGCGAAAGAATCTATTCATGTTGAAAGCTCTCCTTGAAGATTTGCTCGATTTTTCGTCCGTCATGTCCGACCCGGTTGACGACTCCTGCTGATTTCTTCGCTGTCGTCCTCGGCGATGCTTTCTCTAGGGCCTATGCAACCCGAGTTTCCGATCACGCGATCACCCGATCACGGCGATCACCCGATACCTATTGAGTGTTCCTTACCGCAATCAACCGGACGGCGTAAGGTGTTCCGTCCTGGCCGACCACAAAATCTGCGAGCACGCGGCGGTCTCCAGCTCCGGCGCTCATCGGCGCTCCCACCAGCCGCAGCGCGCTGCCCGGCATT
>JBGPLR010000535.1:0-2779 GCA_041486545.1 Terriglobia bacterium | reverse complement strand
TCAAGACCACCACCAATCCCGCGTACGGGGGATCATTCGAGTATGGGCGTCCCATGAAAGGCCATGGCTGGACTCCGCTGAACCAGGCGGAAATGCTGCGGGTGATGGCCAACCATATCTCGAGCAACGCGCCCGCCGGCGCTGACAATTCGTGGAAGTACTAGTAGAAGCAATCAGCAATCAGCAATCAGCAGCCAGCAGTCAGCAACAGCAAACCCGCAGGAAACGGCGGCCCTAAAGCGCGCCAAGATTAGCTGAAGGCAAAAGAGCGATCCGCTTCATCTCACCCGCAAAAATCTTGCCAACGACACCGTGCTTCTATAGTCTGAAGCTCACAAGAGAGCCGTTCGAATGGGAGGGACTTGTGCCTGGACGAAAAGCATGGCTTGCCTTCGCGACTATCGTTGTTCTAAGCGCCGTCGTCATGGCACAAGACCAACCTGCCAACCGCACCAGCAATCAACCGCAGCAAAGCGATAACGCGCCGCAGTCTCGCTTCGAACTTTTCGGCGGCTACTCCTTTGAGCACATTGCGCCATGCGGCAGCAAACCGGGTGGATGCGGGCTGGAGACCGGTGACCTGGCGAATTTGCCCCACAACTACAACGGGTGGAATGCCGCCGTCACCTACTACTTCACCAAGGAGATCGGGATCACGGCTGATCTGGCCGGCCACTATGCCACGCAACAGCAGGCGGGAATTCCGCCGAGCACCAAGTTTTCCCGTTACAGCTACATGTTCGGGCCGGTGTTCCCCATCCGTCCGGGCAAGTGGGAGAAGGCCAATCTATTCGGGCACGGGCTGTTCGGCGTAGTTCACCAGGGCGTATTCAGCACCAACGGATTCAGCACCGCGCTGGGTGGCGGCCTGGACTACAAGCTATCGCAGCATTTCGCCATACGCGTGGCGCAGGTGGATTATCAATTCAATATTGTGCCCAAAACTTCTTCGTCCGCAGTTACTGCACACACGAGCGGCTTTCGCTATGCAGGTGGAATCGTGATCAAGTAACTTGGCGGCGTTGCTTGTGTCTCCTCACAGTGCTATGGTCATACGCTGTTGGAGGTGCGAAATGATCAGGATCGCCGCAACCCTGGTGATCGCCTATTCTCTTTGCCTGCTGCCGGTGTACGCCCAAGAGCACGATCACCCAACGCCCGAAAAGCTGGGGAAAGTGTCTTTCAGCACCACCTGTGACGCGCGCGTGCAGGCCAGCTTCAATCGCGCGGTGGCCCTGCTGCATTCGTTTACTTACACGCCGGCGGCTGAGGCCTTCCAGAAAGTTGCGGCAGACGACCCCAATTGCGCCATGGCGCACTGGGGCGCCGCCATGAGCTATTACCACCAGCTTTGGGAGCCGGCCTTGCCGGGCGACGCATTGCAGAAAGGCCGGGCGGAATTGGACCTGGCGAGGAAGGCAAGCAAGACCAGCGAGCGAGAGCAGGAGTACCTGGCCGCTGCCGGCATCGTGTTCAGTGACCCGGCTGTGCCGTATCCCGCGCGCGCCGGAAGATATCGCGATGCCATGGCCGCGCTGGCGAAGAAGTATCCTCAAGACACTGAGGCCCAGATTTTCTACGCGCTGGCGCTGCTGTCCACGGCTTCTCCGCAGGACAAAACGCACTCCAACCAGAAAGCCGCAGGCGCGATTCTTGAACCTCTGTACAAAGAATATCCGCAGCATCCGGGGCTGGCCCACTACATCATTCACGCTTACGACAACGCAGAACTTGCCGCCCGGGGAGAAAAGGCCGCGCGGGAGTATGCGCTGATTGCGCCGTCGGCGCCCCACGCCTTGCATATGCCTTCGCACATATTTACGCGGCTGGGAATGTGGAACGATTCCATCCGCATGAACCAGGCGTCGCGCGCGGCAGCCCACCAACAGGGTGACTTTGGCGAGGAGATGCACGCCCTGGATTATCTGATGTATGCCTCGCTCCAGGAAGACCGCGTCGCGAATGCCGCGGCGCTCTTGCAGGAACTCAAGGGCATGGGGTCGCTCAAGGGAAGAGAAACCAAGGCGTTCTACGCGGCCACCGCGATGCCCATCCGTTACGCTGTGGAGCGCAAACAATGGAAAGACGCGGCGCAGTGCACGGCCCCCGAGGGCGCGCCTCCGCATGTGAAAGCGTTGGCTGCCTGGGCCCGCGCCCTGGGGCACGCGCGCTCCGGCAATGCCGCCGCCGCGGAGCCTGAACTGGTGACCCTGCTCAGGATCGTGGACCAACTCCAGGATGCGGGCAGCCCGTACTGGGCGGGCCAGGTCCAGATTCAATTCGAAGAAGCCAACGCCTGGGTGGCCCTGGCGCTAAAAAAGCCGCACGAAGCAATCGCGTATCTGAGCAATGCCGCGTATGAAGAGGATGCCGTGGAAAAGCTCCCGGTGACGCCGGGCCCGGTGGTGCCGGCCCGAGAACAACTTGGAGATTTACTGCTGTTGGCCGGCCAGCCTGCTGCGGCCCTTATCGAATACGAAAAGTCGCTCAAGGATTCGCCGGGACGGCGCGGCGCACTGCAGGGCGCGATGAAAAGCTCGCACGACGCGGGCTTGTCGTCGAAGACGGCGTACTATCAGGCGTTGCTGCAAAAGCAGAACTGATTGCAGAAGAAGATCCAGAAAGCAAACTAGCTCAGGGATTGAAGTCAAACTTCAATACCATGGTTGAGGCTTGCGGCTCAGGCTCGAACACCCACTTTTGCGCGGCTTCCACGGCAGCCTTGGCCAGCACCGGATTGCCGCCCAGCACCTTTGTCTCTTTGACTTTTCCGTCGGCG
>JBGPLR010000534.1:0-2783 GCA_041486545.1 Terriglobia bacterium | reverse complement strand
GGCACGAACGCCAGGGCGCCGGAGAAAGCCCGCAGGTCGCGAAAACGGTCCAGGGCCAGGATGGGCCAGGCATCAAGTTTGTGGATGGCTCCGGCCGCATCGAGCACCACCAGTTCGTCGGGCGCGCGCACCGGCAATTTGCGCAAAAGCAACGGATCCAGGATGGAGAAGATCGCCGTATTGGCGCCGATGCCCAGCGCCAGAGTCAGCACGGCCACGGCGGTGAATCCGGGCTTCTTGGCGAGCAGCCGCGCTCCGTAGCGCACGTCTTGGAACAAGGACTCCAGCATGGGTATTTGCGGCTAAGAGTTTCGCACAATCATCGCCAGAGATGGAGGGAACGAAAGGCCGATGAACGGATTTCCCGCAAGACAGGTCGAGGATCCGGCCTTGCGGGCAAAAACAAAGGCCGCCCCGAAGGGCGGCCCAGGTGAGTTGATCTTCAATTCTTCAAGGCCCATCCAACAATACGGTTGGCGCCTGGCGCCAGCCGACAACCTAGAATCTGAAGTTCACGCCGCCACGAGGCAACTGCGCTTTGAGTTCAATGTTGTGGGTGAAAATGTTGGTGGGGAACGGGATGGGTGGTGAAAAGGCGGTCAGGTTGGTGCTGGTGACCGTTCCAGGGCTGAAACCGGCATAGAGGTATTCGCCCTTGATGGACCAGTGGTGGTTGAGGCGGTATTCGATGCCGCCACCGACGATCCAGCCAGCTTTGTTCTGGTCCAGACTTGCATTTTCATGCGCGGTTGCAAACGTGTCAGTAAACAGCGCGCTGTATTGCACGCCGGTGAAAGCAACGCCCGCGGTCCCGTAAAACAGCGTTTTGCCGCCGACAACAAAGCCGGCGCGGGGACGGATGTTGAACATCCAGTTTGTCTTGGCGGTCTGGACGACGGTGAACGCCGTGGGCGCGCAGCAGGGATAAACCTGCGTAGCGGTGGCCGACGAGTCCATGCTCAGGGTGCTGAACTCAGCTTCGACGCCAAACACGAAATTGTCCCACTGACGGTTGTAGCCTATCTGGCCGCCGAAGGTATATTTTTTGGGACTAATGTCCTGGTTGCTGGCATTGGTTATTGCGGGCGTGCTGGTGGTGGCGAAATAGCCGGTCGGACTGAAGATAGGGCTGGTGTCCACACGAGCGTGGCCAAAGTTGCCCCCTCCGGTCCCGCCGACATAGAACCCTGTAAAATCCTGGGCCGTTGCTGAGGCGCAGAACCCCAGGGTCAAGACAATCAAGCTCAACGCAAAAATCTTATGTGACTTCAAAACTTTTTTCACCTCGCTCTTGGCGTTATAACACTGTACGCGGAAATCACCAAAGTAACCTCCGTAACCTGTAACCTCTTGTGTCACTAGAGCGAAACCAGGGTACGGACCAACGACCTCACCGCAACCGGGTTAGTGTTGTCTGCAGGGCCGTCGTTACTAAACATTCTTTAGTGGACGCAAAAAAAACCGCCCCGAAGAGCGGTTTTTTTCTTACAGAAGGAAGAGTTACTTGAAGAAACCGCTGGCCTGTGCCAGGCGTTTGTTGACTTCGTCCCAGTTCACCACGTTCCACCAGGCTTTGAGGTAATCCGGGCGGCGGTTCTGGTACTTGAGATAGTAGGCGTGCTCCCAGACGTCATTGCCCATGACCGGAAAGTCGCCGCTGGAGAGCGGGTTGTCCTGGTTGGGCGTGGAGGTGATTTTCAATTCGCCGGACTTGGTGCTGACCAGCCAAGCCCAGCCGCTGCCGAACTGGCCGACGCCCGCGGCTTCAAACTTTTCCTTGAAGGCGTCAAAGCCGCCGAAGGCCTTGGTGATGGCGTCCGCAATGGCCCCGGTGGGATTGCCTCCTTTGGGACCCATGATCTGCCAGAACATGGTGTGGTTCACGTGGCCGCCGCCGTTGTTGCGGACCACGCCGCGCACGTCTTCCGGCAACGTGCTCAGGTTGCGGATAAGTTCTTCCGGGCTCTTCTTGGCCAGGTCAGGATATTTTTCCACCGCGCCGTTCAGCTTGGTCACATACGCAGCGTGGTGCTTGTCATGGTGCAGGTGCATGGTTTGCTCGTCAATGTGCGGTTCCAGAGCGTTGTAAGCGTACGGCAAGGGGGGAACTTCGTAAGCCATTGCAATCACCTTTCCTCGATATTCAATTTGAACTCATTATGGATGACCAGCCCAGTTTGAGCGATTCCAGCCAGGCGGTCAGTTATCCGACGAACGCCAGTTCCAGCAAGGTCTTCTGCTCCACCTCATGCGCCGTGTGCGAACCGGTACTGGGGCTGGAAGAAGCCGAGCGTTTTACCGAACGCAGCGGCTTGCCGTGGGTGAGCCGTTCCAGCCGCGGGACCAAAAAGTTAAGGGCCCCCTGGTTGGCCGGCTCCTCCTGCACCCAGAAGAACTC
This sequence comes from Terriglobia bacterium, assembly GCA_041486545.1. Lineage (GTDB taxonomy): Bacteria > Acidobacteriota > Terriglobia > Terriglobales > Acidobacteriaceae > Angelobacter. The sequence goes on along the minus strand of JBGPLR010000534.1, from coordinate 385 downwards.
GCGCGCACTGGGATACAAGGCCAGCGCGGCTTCCAGATCGCTTTCCGGAAAAGGATAAATCTGTTCGAGCGCAACGATGGCGGTGCGCTTTTCGCCCCGGCGCTGGCGTTCGCGGCGCAGCTCATGAACGATCTTGCCCGAACAGAGAATGATACGCTCCGCGCCGGTATTTTCCCGGTCAGGAATTACCGTTTGGAAACTTCCGCCGGTCAACTCACTCAGCGGGCTGGCGGCATCAGGATGGCGCAGCATGCCCTTGGGCGTAAACACGATGAGCGGTTTGCGCCATGCGCGAAGGGCCTGCCGGCGGAGCAAGTGGAAGTATTGTCCGGCGGTGGACGGCTGGCAGACCTGGATGTTGTCTTTAGCCGCCAGTTGCAGGTAG
>JBGPLR010000533.1:0-2786 GCA_041486545.1 Terriglobia bacterium | reverse complement strand
GAACACAACAACCGGATTCGCGGATTCCTGGTGGAGACTAACCGGCCCGGCTTCAAGGCGGACAACGTGCACGGCAAGTGGTCGCTGCGCGCGTCAGTGACGTCAGGGTTGTCGCTGCAGGACGTGCGCATTCCGGAAGAAAACATGCTCCCCGGGGCTGACGGCCTCAAAGGTCCGCTCGCCTGCCTGAATCAAGCCCGCTACGGAATCGGCTGGGGCGCGATTGGCGCGGCCATGTCCTGCTATGACACAGCGCTGCAATATGCGAAAATCCGCAAGCAGTTCCGCGACCAGCCCATTGCCTCGCACCAGTTGGAGCAGGAGAAACTGGTGTGGATGATCAGCGAGATCACCAAGGCGCAGCTTCTGGCGCTGCAAGTAGGGCGCCTCAAGGACGCGGACAAAGCAGGTCACCAGCACATCTCCATGGCCAAGCGCAATAATGTTTGGATGGCCCTGGAGTGCGCGCGCATGGCACGCGATATCCTGGGCGGCAACGGCATCGCCGACGATTATCCGGTGATGCGCCACATGATGAACTTGGAGTCGGTGAAGACCTACGAAGGCACGCATGATATTCACGCACTGATCCTGGGCGAGCACATTACAGGGATCGGGGCGTTTTAAAACAGCCATTAGCTTTTAGCTATTAGCTCTTAGCTTGAGAACGCATGAAGCGTTGGGCCACGTCAGAGAGAATAGGCGATACACGCGTAGGGTACGTTGAGCGGTTGCGACAATCCTGGAGGACAATATGGCGAGCCACGTTGCAGAAAAGACTTCAGCCGCAAAGAACCTGGAAAACATCATGGAGTTTGAGCTGGCGCTGGAATTTGTGCGCGTGGTGGAAGACGCGGCCATTGCGTCGGCGCACACCATGGGCTTCGGTGATCGCCACAAGGCGGACCAGGTGGCCACGGAGACCATGCGCGCCACCATGGAGAAGGTCCCCATGCGCGGCACCATCGTGATTGGCGAAGGCGAGCGCGACGAAGCGCCCATGCTGTACATCGGCGAACAAGTTGGCGCGGGATGGAAAGAAGGCTCCAGGTTTCCCAAAGTGGATATCGCCGTGGACCCGCTGGAGGGCACCAACCTGTGCGCCACCGGATCGCCCGGCGCCATCACCGTGCTGGCGGCGTCAGAGAAGGGCGGCCTGCTCAACGCGCCGGACTGCTACATGGAAAAGCTGGTGGTCGGCCCAACGTGCAAAGACGTAGTGGACCTGAACGCGCCCGTGGCCGACAACCTGAAGGCCATGGCGCGGCGGCTGGATCGCGACGTGAGCGATCTGGTTATCGTGGTGCTGGAGCGCCCGCGTCATCACAAACTGATCGAAGAAATCCGCGCCGCCGGCGCGCGCATACAACTAATCAGTGACGGCGATCTTTCCGCCGGCATCGCCGCGGCCGTGGTTGGAACCGGCGTGCACGCGGTAATGGGCAGCGGAGGCGCGCCGGAAGGCGTCATTACCGCCGCGGCCATGCGCTGCCTGAACGGCGAGATCCTGGCCCGCCTGGTCATCAACACGCCAGAATTGGAAGAACGCATCAAGAAGATGGGCATCGCCGACAAAAACAAGATCTACAACTCAAAAGAGCTGGCGCCCGGCGACCACCTGGTCTTCGCCGCCACCGGCGTCACTGATGGCGCGCTGATGAAAGGCGTGCGCTTCTTTGGCGAAGGCACACGCACGTCGTCGATTGTGATGACGCGGCACAGCGGCAAAGTCCGCTTTGTGGAAAGTATTCACCTGGCCAAGCGGGCGGATGTGAAGGTGCGGTTTTGATAAAAGCAATTAGCAATTGGCAACTGGCAATTAGCCAAGGAATTGGCAGATCAACACAACATTAGCTGGGCTCATGGCTAAGTGCTAGTTGCTAACTCCTTACTTCCGCCCTCGCGGCATCGGCGGCCAGTTCCTGGCATTGCCTTGGAACAGCGCCTTGGCCGTCTCATGGTGTGCCGGGCCATTGCCGTCGGCGATGGCAAAGCTTGCGGGATGCTCCGCCGGGCCCGACCACAGGGAAACGCCGGCATAGGCGCCGTCCTTGCGCAGGATATAAAAGTGCATGCTGACGTAAACCAGCTTGGACATGTCGCCGTTGTAATTTCGCACTACGCGTTTCAGGGCGTCCATGCCGGCCTCTTCCGGTGACATACCGTGGCGCATGTTTTCCACGATGGTGTGGCCTCCGGCGACCTTGATGTTCTCTTCGCCGCTGCCGGTGGCTCCTGCCGCGCCCACGTCCTGGTCGCAATAGCAGCCGGCGCCGATGATGGGCGAATCACCACACCGCCCGGCAAGCTTCCATGCCAGTCCGCTGGTGGTGGTCACGCTGGACATCTCACCTTTTTCGTTCAGCGCGGAACAGTTGATGGTGCCGGTGGGCGGGTAGAGGACTTTCTGGATGGCATCCAGGCGGCGCCCTTCAGGAATTCCAATCTCCGCGGCCAGCGCAAAGAGCCGGCGGACCGGTTGCGGCTGGTCTTCCAGCGAACTTGTTTCCAAGTTGGCCGGTAATTTGAGATTTGGATCGGCCAGCCCCGGCCCCCACCAGTCGCGGTCAGAGTGGTACTCCTTCCACAACTGCCAGATCTTGCGCGAGTGCTCAGTCAGCAGGTTTTCTTTGGGGAAGCCCATCAGCTCGGCAAATCGCGTGGCGCCTTGGCCCACCAGCATCACGTGGCCGGTGTGCTCCATCACGGTGCGCGCCAGGGACGCAACGTTCTTGATGTCGCGCACGCCGCCGACCGAGCCGGCGCGCCGCGTGGGTCCCTGCATG
>JBGPLR010000532.1:0-2813 GCA_041486545.1 Terriglobia bacterium | reverse complement strand
CACGCCGAACGCGGCGGCCAGCAGGACCAGCAGCGGTATTACCAGCAAGGTAAGGCTGGGGCCAGTTACGTAGTCCACGTCATAAACAAGACCCAGTTGCACCGGGACCAGTATTTGAGACAGATAGAAATAGACCACCCACGGCAAGGTGAAGATCGCCTGCGCAGTGGAAACGTGTTCCATGCGGTGCGCGAACCCGTGGAGCACGATCGTCCGTACAACAAGGTAGATGGCCACAATCACCACAAAGGGCGCCAGCCTGGCCGCTGTGCTCCCGATGCGTCCCACACTCTTGCCGGGCCCGGCCGGTGCGGGCGCAAGAAGCAGCTCATAGAGAAGGATGACCAGCGGCAACACCACGGCCGTCTCCTTACACAGCACCGCTCCCAAGCACAACCCGAGCGAAACGCTGATCCACCTCACCTTGCCCAGTTCCTTGTATTGGAGATAGGCCAGGAACGAACCCACAAAGAAAGCGGTGGCCAGGGATTCCGTGACCCCGGAAATCCACGCCACCGACTCGACGTGGGAAGGATGGAAGGCAAAAATGGCCGCCGCCGTCAGCGCGGCAATTCCGTTGTCACGGACCATTTTTCTGGCCAGCCAGAAGACCAGCCACGCCGCCAGCAGGTGCAGCAAAACACTGGTGACATGCCAGCCCGCCGGCTGCAGCTCAAAGACCTCAAAATTTGCCAGCAGCCAGGTCATAAACAGCGGACGGTAGAAATTGGCGGCCTGTCCTGGACTTTGGCTCCACACGTGGCTGGAAAAATACTTTGGCAAGAACGCTGCGGAATGCACCTGCGGATTGTCCACGATCTGCGGCAGATCATCGTAGGCAAAATCAAAAGTGGTGGTTGCGGCGTAAATGAAGCAAGTCACCGCCAGAATAATGAGCAGACACGGCCCGGTGGCAATCCGGCCCCGCCAGTTCCACGGCGGCTTTTCATGCGCGGAGGCGATCTGTTAGCTCCTAGAATCTTCCGGCTTCACACCGGCGCAGCCTGACGCGCAAGGCTTCGCTGGGCAACAATTGCCGTTACTATCCTGGCCATCTCCAGCTCAGGCAATTCGCTTGTCTTGCGCGACACTATTTCTGCCAGGGTGTTCCGCGCATACGGGCGGAGAATATGAGAAACTTTGCTGCCGTTCTACTCTTGATGTTTTGCTGATTACTGTCAGCACAAGGCTACCACAATCTGACGGTCACGCAGAGGTAAGTTCAGATCTTTGAGCGCCGGCTTGACCGCCATGGCGCTCGCTGGCTTCTACTTGTCTTCTTCAATTTTCTGGATATGGATGGTGTGGGTCTTGGCTTCCAGGATTCCAGTGACCTTTACTTTGGCTCCGGCAAATTTTTCGGGCATGGTCTGGTCGTCAAGCCGGTAGACTTCCTTCTTGGCTACCAGCACGAACTTCCCGCCCATTTCCTTCACGCAGCGGAGAGTGCAGCTCTTGTCATCATTGGCGCCGTACACGCCCTTTTTGATCATCCAGTCATGGGAACGGCTGTCAGAATGGACGTTGAATGCGCACTGGCTGTCAGAGATGGAGCCGCTCACGATGATTGAGCCGTCTTTGTCATTGCCGGATGAATGCGCAGCCAGAGCGATGACAAGAACGGACGCGGTCATGATCGCTTTGTAGCCGATGTTTTTTTTCATATACAAATTTCCTCTCGCGTCACTCCGGTCGTCCGTTGCCTAGTTTAGCAGGCCCGATCATCGATTCGCTGCTTATCCCTCCAGGTAGAACCAGGATGCAGTGCAAAGCCTTTCAATCAGGGAACCACCAGCACTTTCATGCGCATTCCCTCGTGGTCGCCGCTGCAGATCACGGTGCACAAAACTTCGTACTCGCCCGCTTCTGCCGGCGCGGTAACTGAATACTCGTGCGTGCCGGCGGTCAGCTCAAAGTCCCATCCGGGGACCCTGGCGCGGTCTTTCATGCGCAGCATGGTAAAGCCGTGCACCACTCCGTCACGGTTCCAGGTGCGTCCTTTGCGGGCGTCAATGCGCAGAATGATTTGTTCGCCCGCCTTGACGATGAGCTGCGGTTTGCTCTGGCCACCCACCTTGAAGTGGCTGTCTTTGTCCGCCAGCACGTCAATCACGCGGGGCTGGGCCAGGGCCGCAAACGGCATCGTCAGGAAACCCAGCGCAACCACGCCGGCAACGGCCAGCGAAGAAAATCGAGTTCGGATTTGCTTAGGATTTTTCATGCCTATTGCGTCATGTAGGCGAGGATCAGTCGCCGGTCTTGATCGGTAATGTTGGCGCGCACGCGCATGTGGCGGATGATGGTGGCCATCATGCGTGGCGGGAACTTGGGTGGTGCGGCATGGCAGCGCGAGCAGTTGGCGCGATAGCGCTTTTCGCCTTCCAGCCGCATGGCATCACTGTTGTGCGTGGGCGGCGCAGACACCACCGGCGCCGCCGCGTCTTTGTTCTTGCTGTCTTCTGTCCGGGCCGCACCTGACAAAGCCAGAACCAGTCCCATAGCTATGAATGCTGCTGAAACCGCGGATCTCCACCTCACAAGGCACCTCCGCCAGGCCACATCGGCGTGACAAAGCGATACGTCATGCCGATGGTCCAGAGATTGGCATTCTTCCCAAGTACGAACTGCCGTCCGTAGCTGGCCGAAGCCCGCACATCAGAATTGAAGTAGTAGTTCAGCCCGGCGTCGACGACGTTGGTGTCCTTGCCCAGCGCGCCCAGCTTCTTGATGGCCGCCGCAGAGAGGTTCCCAGCGGCGAAGAACTGCTGTCCGCGGACTGCAAGCTCGACCCGCTTCATGTTGGGAATCTGGCT
>JBGPLR010000531.1:0-2829 GCA_041486545.1 Terriglobia bacterium | reverse complement strand
CCAACATCGTCCGCACGCTGGACAGCGTGAAAGACCTTGCGGACGAGATTATTGTGGTGGACTCCGGCAGCACGGATAAAACCGTGGCCCTGGCGCAGGCGCGCGGCGCGAAAGTTTTTACCGAACCGTGGAAAGGCTTTGCCGCGCAGAAAAATTCGTCGCTGGCCAAGTCGACCTGCGACTGGATTCTATCTTTGGATGCCGACGAAGAAGTCAGCCCGGAACTGGCAGCCAGCATCAAAAAGTTGCTTACGTCCGGCACGCCGCCGCCGTTTGCCGGTTACAAGATGAATCGCCGCAACATGTACATGAAGCGCTGGATTAAGCATAGCGGCTACTATCCTGACCCCAAGCTGCGGCTGATCAAAGGCGGCGCCGCGGAGTTTGAGTTGCGCGCGGTGCATGAAGACATGAAGATGGCCGGCCCGCTCGGACACCTGGATGGCGACATGATCCACCATGCCTATCCCACGCTGGAAAGCTTCATTGAGCATGCCAACCGCTATTCAACTCTGGGCGCACAGATGGTGGTGGAGCAGCGTCCGGTGGGCTTCAGCTTTATCAATATTGTGTTGCGACCGATGGTGCGTTTTCTCTACAGCTACATTTTCCGTCTGGGCTTCCTGGACGGCCGCGAAGGCCTGCTGGTGCTGATGACCCACGCGTCGTATGTGAGCTGGAAATATGCCAAGGCGTGGGAAATGTCAAAAAAATAGATTGGGTAAATGGGTAATTTGTAATCGGGTAATTTTTCAGCACAAGCAGGTGCCTTGGTTCCTGCGTGGCGGCTGCCAAACCACTGCGGCAAACTCGCGACATACTTAAAGAATTGTCAACTTGAGCGAAGCGCCGATATGAGCTTATTCGCTAACTGCGGTGACGGGCGCGAAGTCGAAAGATCGCGAAGACGTTTGGATCATGAATGCTGCGCCAGGGCGTTTTCAGCAAAGAGCCTGGGGAAAACTCCCTGAAGCTGCATGGCAAGTGAAAGATCCTCGGGATCCTTCCACTCGCCCCATCAAAACTCGGGCTCGGTCAGGATGACAAGTCCTTGAGATTTTGGTGAACTGCCCGGTCGCGTCTGCCTAAAGACGGTCTTTTGCTTACGCTGCGGCCTTTCTGGCGCCGCGTGCAGCTTTTACCGGTGTGCTGATCGCGGCCATGGCTTTGCAGATCTCGCTGTCTTTCGCCGCTTTCATGCGCACGATGTCATCCAGAGAGACGATTCCCACCACTTCGCCGTTGCGGTCCACTACTGGAAGACGGCGCACCTTGGCGCGTCCCATGCGCTTCAGGACCAGGTCCACTCTCTCCGCAGGCGCGCACAGCGTCAGGTCCGTGGACATGCAGTCATGGATCTGTACGGTACCCGGGTCTTTGCGAAGGGCGAGCACCTTAAGGCAAAGGTCGCGATCCGTGATAACTCCGACAAGTTTGGAGCGGGAACTGAGCCTTTCCGTGACGGGCACAATACCGACGTCAAACCGCGACATCAACTCGGCCGCAACGTAAATCTCATCTTCGGGAGTGCAGCACGCAGGGGCTTTGGTCATAATGTCCTGGACTTTCATACGCTAACCTCCTGGGGCGGCGGCCGCGGACCCGCGCCGCGTGTCGCCCACCTGCTTTTATCATCGTGCCGGGCTTGAGGTTATGCTGTGCGCGCGGTTACAGGAGCGTGTGATAAAGGAGATTGCCGGGATTGGAAGAATTGCCGTGCTTCTAGGGAAGTAACAGAAGTCCCTGTTTTGGCTAGGTGCCGGATGGAATCCCTTCCTTGCCAGCGCTGCAGTTTCCGCCTCCGTTCCCGCAACGCCTCTGGTGTGCTTCGGTTTGTTGTCCGGGCCAGCGGTATTATCAGTCCAATTTCTGCTCACTTTTTCCCTCTCGACTCATTTCACCAACCCATTCTTCCCAACCTACCGATTCGAGTATCAAATATTGCGCCACATCCATCGCAAGGAATCGCAACTGATTCTATGGGGCCGTCTTCAAAGGTCACACGCACCTCTTTATCGCATGCGGGGCATTGCCGGATTTCGCACTTATTCTTGGATGGGATTTGCGGAATATTCACGCCTTATTGGACCTCGCAATCTCCATGACTCTTGGACGAGACATTTTCTTCAGAGGCTCCCTCTGGGTTGTCTCGTGCCGGAACCGGCGGGCCCGAGTTACAAAGACTGAAAGCGAGTGCGTGGTAAGAATGCCATGTGGCGGCATGGTGATGGGAAGCATTCTCGGGATCCTTCCACTCGCCCTCGTCAAGACTCGGGCTCGCTCAGGATGACAGTCCTTGAGATTTTGGTGGATGGCCGGCCCCGAATTGACCTACAGGACAACTTGACAGGCGTGCGGGCTGATGAACTTATTCCTGCTTCTATAGGCGAATGAAACACGGTAAAATGCGGAAGCTGGTACTTAGTACCTGGCAAAAGCCGCGCAAAGCGGACCACGCTGCCCAGGCGGCGGGGAAATGGTCTTTGAAAACTAGAAACCGGCTATTGGCTCTTGGCTCTTGGCAAAGGCAAAACCCGAGAAACCACAATATGTTGGGTTGATTTAGTAGTCCAAGGATCGGCAACCCAACATCTTGGGTTGGGGCGATTTGCGTGTCCACTGTTTCTGCTAAGTCATTGGTTCTGAGAGTGAAGACGCACAGGCAAGAGTGCCTGTGCCACACGTTCCTGGAATGCTGAAACTGCACTGAACCCCGCAAGTGAGACAGTGAGAGAATGCACACTTAGCAGGAAGGGAGCTGCAAGTGGCGAACGTGCGAGGAGCAAAGAAACGAAGCCGAGAGTTCTGGCGAGCGGCGGTGGATCGGAT
>JBGPLR010000530.1:0-2862 GCA_041486545.1 Terriglobia bacterium | reverse complement strand
GAGACTTTCGCCGGCAACAAAGCCGCGGACGTGGTGAAGGGCTTTGCGCAGCGCGTGGCCTCCGAATCGCCGCTCACGCCGGAGCGCTTCAAGGTCATCATGAATGAAATCAAGGCTGAAGCCGGGGTCAAAGGCAAAGACCTGTTTCATCCCGTGCGGATTGCGCTGATCGGTTCGCACTCGGGCCCGGACTTTGACCGCCTGATTCCCTTGATTGAAGAAGGCAGCAAACTCTCGCTTCATGTGAAGAGCGTGCGGGAGAGGGCGCAGGATTTTGCGAAGGCGTTAGAAGAACGATGAAATCGCATTTCCGGTTTGAGTTCGTCTTCCCGCATAACTACGAGATCAAGGTCCTTGAACAAGCCCTAGTCCAAGCCCAAGTCCCGCTGCTGCATCCTGTGGAGAAGCTTTACCACTATCCCGTGGAACTGGAGGAAGGCGACCGCGCGGGCGCATACGTTCGCGTGGTGCCGCAGCATTGCCCCGCCTGGCGAGGGTTCTTTGCGCTGGGCTTTGATTCCGGCCAGGTGATCACCTGCGTGAGTTCCTGTCCTGATCCCGATCAGCTTTGCGTGGTGGCCGGCGGCTACGCTTACGTGGTGAAAGCCGGCGATCCCGCCGAGTGGCTGCAGATCGAACAGCACCCGGTGGCGGATTTGCGGTCGCTGGTAGAACAAAACCTGCTCTTGTTTGCCGGGTTCACCAACATCACGGCTCTGGGGAGCTCGGGCATTGCCTGGACCACCGGGCGGCTCTCCTGGGAAGGCCTGAGGATCGTAGAGATCTCAGGCGGCGAATTGCACGGGTTCGGCTGGGACGCGAAGAGCGACAAAGAAGTGGAATTTCGCGTGGATTTGGCCACAGGAAGGTATGAAGGAGGAGCGAGGCCGGGCGGCTAAACCATTTAGGTCAGCGATCTTTGGATACTAGAAATAGCTTTGACTGCAAGTAGGTAATGTCCTAAACTAGATGTCTTCTATAGTTTGTTTGCCAGGAGGGACTATGAAAACACTGGCGTCCGTTCTTGCTGTACTGTGTGTGCTAACCATGGTTTCTTGCGGCGGGAAACCGCCGAAACAGGCTCCAATAGCTTTCTCCAGCCTGAATGGAAACTTCAGCTTCACCGGGACTTCGCAGAATCTGGCCCCCAACAAGATCTTTATCGGCGGGTTGTTGCAAACGGATGCTGCCGGGCGCGTAAGCGGGATGCTGGGTGTTTCCAATTCGGTGTCAAATTGCATTGCCCTCGGCACTACTGCATCCTTCACGGGGACCATAGACTCTCAGAACCACCTTATGTTGACCAGCGCGACCATCAACGGTCAGATGATTTCTCTGAGCACTACCGTAAGCAGTGACGGGAATTTCTTTAGCGTAGGAAGTTATTCAGTGGCGGGGGGCTGCCTAGCGGGTGACCAGGGCTCCTTAGCAGGGCAGCATCTGCTTACAGGTGTCTATACCGGATCAGTACTGATTAGCGGTAGCGCAATTAATGTTTCGCTAAACTTCGGCGCGCCAGGCACGCCAGACGCCAGCGGCGCCTACCCGCTTCAGGCAGGAGCCACCTTCACGAACACCAGTGCTTGCGGAGGCTTCACGGCCCTGGCAACTGAGGGTGGAAGCCAGAGCGGTTTGGCCGTTGGATTTACGCTCGGCGCGGGCGCCAATCCTATTGTTTCCTTTGGCGGAACGACGATTGACGGCTCGGCAGTGATGCTGAACGGTACCATGGGAATCAGCGGCGGACCGTGTAATCAACTCAACGGAACAATTACGCTGAAGAAAACCTAGTCTCAATTTAACAGTTGCTCTTAGCCCAATTCCTCATTCCGTTCGGAATGACAAAGTCAGGAAAGCGCACCGCAGGAGTGTCTCCACTCCATCACGCAAAAGCCGCGCGCTGGGGCCCCGACCGGTGCCACACGTTCGTCCCTGGGCAGCCGAGGGCGCGTGCGCTCCACCAGCGCGTGCAGAGTATAATGGAACATGGCGACACACCCGCAGCCGGCTTCGCAAAAAGAGCAGAAGCTGCTGACCGCCAGGTTCCAGCAGTTGCTGCAAAAGGTCGCAGAAAACCGTCCGAGTGACGATTTAGAGATCATCCGCAAGGCCTACGAATTCTCCCTGAAACATCATCAAGGCCAGACGCGCGCGTCGGGCGAGCCGTATCTGATTCATCCCCTGGAAGTTGCGCTGGTGCTGGCGGACATGAAGCTGGATTCCACGGCCATTGCCGCCGGCCTGCTGCATGACGCCATTGAAGACACGCCGGTCACCCATGAAGACGTCCGCCGCGAGTTTGGCGAGCAGGTGGTCCACATTGTTGAGGGCGTCACCAAGATTGACAAGATTGATTTTGCCAGCCGGGAAGAGCGCCAGGCGGAAAACGTCCGCAAGATGGTGCTGGCCATGGTGGATGACATCCGCGTAGTGCTGATCAAACTGGCCGACCGCTTGCACAACATGCGGACCTTGAAGCACCTGCCGGAAGAGCGGCAGCAGAAAGTGGCGCGGGAGACGTTGGAAATCTACGCGCCGCTGGCCCATCGCCTGGGCATGGGCAAAGTCCGCGGCGAGCTGGAAGACCTGGCGTTCCGCTACGTGGACCCCATCGGCTATGAACAGGTGCATGAGGCGGTGGAGTCGCGGCGCAAGGCGGGAGAGACTTTCCTCAATAAAGCCATCAAGATCCTGCAGCAGAAGCTGAAGGAAAACGGCGTGGAAGCCCGCGTGGAAAGCCGCATCAAGCGGCTGTACAGCATTCATCAAAAGCTGCAGCGCCAGCGCATCACCGTGGACCAGGTTTACGACCTGCTGGCGGTGCGCATCATCACCAAGTCCATCAAAGACTGCTACACCGTG
>JBGPLR010000529.1:0-2871 GCA_041486545.1 Terriglobia bacterium | reverse complement strand
GCTGTTTTTCTTCGCCATCTCGGGTGCCCTGATCTACTACTCGGCTGAGGTGAAACAGTACTCGACAGACGTGCTGGTCGCGCTGCTGCTGTATTGGGTGGTGGCGGTTTTGGTGTCGCGCCCTCTGACCCTGGGCCGTGGAATCGCGCTCGGGCTTGCCGGCGCCGTTGCGGTCTGGTTTTCTCATCCTGCCGTGTTTGTCTTCGCAGGTATTGGACTGACGCTGTTTTTCGCGCACGTTTGGTCCAATCGCCGAACAGCGCCAAACGTGGTCTTGGCCTGTCTCATAGCCCTGGCCAGCTTTGCGGGGGTGTACTGGGTTTCGCTGCGGAGCCTGACCGCCGACCGCGGGTTGCGGGCGATGCACTGGGCAAGCTTCGCTCCCCTGCCGCTCTCGGCCGAGGCCGTCACTTGGTACTACAACACCTTTCTGGCGCTGTTCGACACGCCTGTTGGTCTGGGTGCAGCAGCGGCGCTGGCAAGTTTTGTTCTGCTGGTCGGCTGCGCGTATTTCTACAGAGAACATCCGGAACGCCTGGCTCTGTTGATCTTGCCGGTCGTGGTGGCGTTGATAGCTTCCGGACTGCACCGGTATCCTCTAGCACCACGCCCGGAATTTTCCTGGCGAGGGGGGAGATTCCTGCTGTTCGCGGTGCCCTCATTCTTGCTGATACTGGGCGAAGGAATTGAGCATATGCGCCGCGTGCTAAGACCGCACATGCGTTGGGCGGGGCTGGTGCTGCTAACGCTGCTCGCTTTCGTGCCAGTGATATCGGCTGCTCGGATGCTGGCACATCCCATGAAAGTGGAGGAAATCCGGCCGGTGCTTGGCTATATACAGGCTCACCAGCAGCCGGGAGACATCATTTATGTGTACTATGGCGCCCAACCTGCATTTCAATACTACCTGGACACGTCCCGCTTCCGGCCGGCCGGGCCGGTGGTGAGGGGGGTAGAGGCGCGGGACTACTGGCCGGGTTACGAGCGCGACTTGAGCGCCTTGCGCGGCAGGGGGCGGGTGTGGGTCGTTCTGTCCCACGACTGGACCGGCAATGGCACCGACGAAAAGGTGCTCATCTCTTATTACCTGGGTGAATTCGGCAAACGCATAGACACCTTCGCGGCACCCGGGGCTGTCACGTACCTATACGATTTTCAAAACTGAGAGGTTCTCAGCCACGAAAGCTTCGTGCCGCGCCGGCTACGCGACGGGTTGGGCACTCGCGGCCCGTGGTTTGATGGCGCAATACAGATCTTCGTCATTGGCCAGGCCAACCTCGGGCTGGCTTGGCCGGCGATCTCGCGCGGGGTCGTGACCTGCACCTGGAACCCGGCTCCCTCCAGCCTGCGCCGGTAATCCTGGCGCGCATAGATGCGGACGTGATCGCGTTGCCCGAAGATGCGCGCTCGTTCTTCCGGGGTAATCACCTGGGGATCTTCCAGGGTGTGATCCAGGGCCAGCGACAGCGGAACCTGCAACACGGCCCAGCCGCCGGGTTTCAGCATGCGGAAGATCTCCGACACAGTTGCGGCGGAATTTTGTGGCTCTCGGCCAGGTGATAGCTCGGCCTTGACAGCCACCTTCAACTCCTGCCCTCTGCCATGAAATGATGGCGTTCGATCTGGACGGCGATTCCGACCGTACCTTGTCTGTGATCAATGCGGACGATTCGACCCTGGCATTGGACATCTACGGGTTCACCCAGCGTCACATCGGATTGCAGTTGCACTACGAATTCAACCGAAGAGTCTTCTGTCCAGCCCTCGCTCTGCTTGCCTTTGCTAACTGGTTTGCGTGAGATCAATTCTGGATCAGGGGCGCCGTTCGGAGCGCTAACTGGGGTCGTTAACCGACCAACTGCTGGGTCATCCGCAACCGTACTGAAAATGGCCGGGGGGAGGATTGGTTCGGCCGAAGGACAAAGCGCGCCGATGCTGCTGGCGCGCACGACCGCTACGCACGTTTCCGACGCAGCAATCGTTGTTTCGTCCCGCTGTTGCGGGCGTTGGCGAAGGAGCGCAGCTTCGGTCTGGGTCTCGCCGTGCGCTTAATGCGCTCGACTCGCGGCCTACTGCTGGTGCAGCCCGACCGCTGTCGAATCTGAGACTAGAATTGCAGTATTAAGCTCTCAAATCGGTGCCCCTTGGAATTTTCCGCTAACAGAGCCGAACAGGCCTCAGCATCGCGCTGTTTGCTGATGCTCTCCAAAGTCTTCCTACTCCCGCTATTTGCTGAGGGCGCACTCTCGCCGGTGGACGACTTGCTCGACATCGTAGTCAACCGGTAGTATCCTACCGCTGATCGCATGCTCACTGCGCGCTTCCATCCCGTCGTCAGGCTTGTGGTCGCGTTCGCAGCTGCACTGATTATTGCCTACATTTTGGTCCACCCTACCATTGACCTTCCCGATGGCACTCTGCCCGCAGGTCATCTGGGGGCACTCATCCCGTGCCAACCGCTACTGCTTCTGGGCTCTATCTGTCAGGCAGTTCTGAGAGCCGGCCGTATCGGTCCAGAACCTGCGTATTCATCGACCGTCGGTGACCAGCAGTGCAATCCGGCTCTGCTCTGTTAACTGTGTAGCGCGCCTCTCTCTCCGAGTTTTGTCTCTTCGCGACCCAGAACTATTGGGCTTCGAGTCTACTTCAATCAGGCCGCCAGCGGAATCCGAGGCTCGTAATGTCTGCCGCGCATTTGCTCTTGCGTCACAAGGACCGGGTGCAACCACTCGTGGACGCCACGCGTGCCATGGTTAGGGTTAGCGCATAAATAACTTGAACAATTAGCAAAAGCGGTATACTCTTCGCCCGTGGGAAAAGAGCTGGCCACCATGCGAGAGAAGTACCGGGTGCTCTGCGGCGTGCTGGATG
>JBGPLR010000528.1:0-2874 GCA_041486545.1 Terriglobia bacterium | reverse complement strand
CGCGTTGCTGCTGGCCGCCGGAGAGTTGGGACGGATAGTGCCGCATACGGTGCGCCATGCCCACCTTTTCCAGCGCTTCCTGCACCCGCTTCTTGCGGTCAGGAGACGACATGGAACGGTAGGTAAGGGGCAGCTCAACGTTTTCATACACGGTGAGGTCGCCAATCAGGTTGAAGCTCTGGAAGATAAAGCCGATTTCCTGGTTGCGGATACGCGCCCGGTCAGAGAAATCCAGCCCCTGCACGGCGCGATTGTTCAGCGTGTAGGAGCCGTCCGTGGGCGAATCCAGCAGGCCGATGATGGAGAGCAGCGTTGACTTGCCGCATCCCGACGGGCCGGCGATCGAGACAAACTCGCCTTTGTTGATGTCCAGGTGAATGCCGGACAGCGCATGGGTCTCCACCTCGTCGGTGTAGAAAATCTTGGTAACAGTTTCCAGCCTGATCAGTGGTTGTCCAATTGCCACGGTTTCCAATCTCCTTCAATGCCCGGTTGGCGGCGAAGATGTTATTTGCTCAGTTTGATTCTTTGGTCGTTGTCGTAGCGCTGCATGTCTGAAAGGATGACCTTGTCGCCTTCCTTCAGTCCGCTCACGATTTCAATGTATGTCACCGAACTGCGGCCCAGCTCAACTTTAACGCGGACCGCCTCTTTCTCGTCCGGGTTCATCTTGAACATGGTGACCGTGGACTTTTCCTGCCCGGAAGCGGGCCGGCCCACGTACAGTACGTTGTCCAGCTTTTCCAAAGTGATGGTTCCGTCCACGCTCAGGTCGGGGCGAGATCCTTTGGGCGGCGGCTCTGACAGGGTCACGTCCACGGTGACCGTGCCGTTCTGCGACGCTGGATCAATCCGGCTCACGTGGCCCTTGACGATGCCGTTGTGCGTATCAATGTCCGCCAGCAGTCCGGTAACAATGTCTCTGGCCTGGGTCTCAGGAATCTTCAGCTCGGCCTTCAGGTGTTCCGGCTGCACCACTTTCGCCAGAATGGTTCCCTGCGCCAGGCGCTGGCCCACGGTGACCGGCTCGTCCTGCAAGACTCCGGTGATGCCGGCGCGGACCGTGAGCGCATTGAGCTGCCGGTGTTTCAGACCCGACATTGCTCGTTTCTGATCAATGGTTGCTTGCTGCACGGCCATCTGGGTTTCCACGGCTTTGGTGCTTTCCGAAATGCGCTCATGCTCTATGTCGCGGCGCGTGGCCAGCTCTTTTTCCTTGGCCAAAGATGCTTTCAGCGCAGACTCTGACAGCACGCCGATCTTCACCAGTTCGCGGTTCGCGTCAGCGTCGCGCTTGGCGTTCTCGTACTCCGCTTCCACTGTGGCCGAAGCGGCCTTCAGGTTCAGCAGTTCGCTGTTCACCTTGGCTTTAATGTTGTGAAATTCCGCTTCCGCCGACTTCACTTCCAGGTCGGACGTCAGCGCTTCCTGCACCACCTGCGGATTGGAGAGTTCCATGATGACCGAATCCGGAGTCACCGGCGTTCCCGGCAACAGCAGAATTCGTTCCACGCGGACGTCGGTTTCCGCCGGGATCAGGCGAACATCTTCCGGAATAGGAACCAACGAACCCAGTCCGTGGCAATTCCGGATCATAGAGCCGCGTTTCACCGTGTCTGGCCAGACTTGGCCCAGTTCCACCGTTGGCGCCGCCGGGCTGAGCTGGCCCACACCCAGAGTGATCCCGCCTATCGCCAGGACCGTGATCACGCCGATGATCAGGTTCTTTTGGCGCTTCTTACGTTTTACCGATTCGTCGCGAATAATATCCATTGCGTTCTCAAGTACATGCACCGCTGCTGCCAAAGGCCTGACAGCCACAACCTATTGATTTAACAACGTAAATTGACAGTCCTATGATGCGCGTTTAAGCCCCGGCTGTCCATTCCTGAAAGAAAGTGTCCGGAAACGAACACAGGGAAAAACTCAGGCCGGAACCGATCGCTAGTATAGACTCAGCCTCGCCGCATTGGTTATGACAGAATCATCTTCCCGAGCTTTTTCCGCAGCTTCCTTCACACCACGGCTTTTCTATACCGATCACTACCCTATTACGTTGCCAGAGGGTCACAAGTTCCCGGTTCGCAACCCGCGTAGAGCCGGTCCGGCGGCCCATTGAACCTTCGGGGCGCAGCCTGGCGCAAATCCGTTCTTCTGTTGAGTTGGCAATGGTATTCTCTGATTCACTATGTCTGCGGGTACAAAACATTCCTCCCAGCAACTTGCCCTGATGGACCTGACTGAAGCCAGCCAGGCCGTACAAAAGAAAACCGTGTCTCCGGTCGAACTGGCGCAGGCTTGCCTCGCTAGAATCGAGCGCCTTGATCCGCTGCTGAAGGCCTTCATCACGGTGACGGCCGAGTCCGCTCTGGCCGAAGCTGCAAAGGCGGAAGCGGAGATCGCGCGCGGAGAATGGAAGGGGCCGCTGCACGGAATTCCCGTGGCGATAAAGGATCTGGCGGAAACCGCGGGCGTGCGCACCACCGCCGGCAGCGCGGTGCTGGAGCATTACGTTCCCTCTGAAGATGCTGAAGTGGTACGGCGTCTGCGCGCCGCGGGAGCGGTCCTGCTGGGCAAGCTGAACCTGCATGAGTTCGCCTACGGAGGCAGCGGGATCATCGGCCATTTTGGCGTGGCCCGCAATCCCTGGAACACGGCCCACATCACCGGCGGGTCTTCGTCGGGCGCCGCCGCCGCGGTGGCCGCCAGCCTGTGTTACGGAGCTATCGCCACTGACACGGCGGGATCCATCCGCCTGCCCAGCGCGTTTTGCGGCATCGTGGGAATCAAACCGTCTTACGGCCTGGTGAGCACGCGGGGCATTATTCCGCTCTCCTGGTCGCTGGACCACGTTGGCCC
The DNA here is from genome assembly GCA_041486545.1 of Terriglobia bacterium. Lineage (GTDB taxonomy): Bacteria > Acidobacteriota > Terriglobia > Terriglobales > Acidobacteriaceae > Angelobacter. The sequence goes on along the minus strand of JBGPLR010000528.1, from coordinate 15 downwards.
CATGGCGCGCACGGT
>JBGPLR010000527.1:0-2879 GCA_041486545.1 Terriglobia bacterium | reverse complement strand
TGTCCCTGGCAACACCTCGTTGGGCTTCATCCAGTACGCCATGATCGCGCCAAACAATAACAGCCCGATGCTTCCCAGGAACGGCAGGTCCCAATTGCCAGTCTTCTGGATCACATAACCGGCCACCAGTGGCGATACTGCGGCGGCCAGCGCCGACCCCACATTCATCAACCCGCTCGCCGTCCCGGAGAACCGGGGCGCAATGTCCATGGGAATCGCCCAGAACGGCCCAATCGTGAATTCCGCAATGAAGAACGCCGCGCTCAGGCAGAGGGCAACCGTATTCAAGTCATGCGACCGCAACACCGGAATCATGAAAACCAGTGACAGCAGGAAGCCGCCAATGACCAGGTTCCGCCGCGCCTTGTTGCGGTCTCCCGTCCTTTTCAGGATGAAGTCGCTCACCCATCCGCCCGCTGCGTCGCCGACCACGCCCAGCAGGTACACGCCGCTGGCGAACAGCGCGGAATTCTTCAGGTTGAGCTTGTAGCCGTGCATGAAGAACGAAGGCAGCCACGTCAGGTAGAGCCACAGGGTCCAGCCGTAGCAGAAATAAACCAGCGTCACCGGCGCCATCCGCTGGATCAGTTTGCCCCACGGTATCGGATCTTTCTTTCTGTCTTTCTTTGAAGCGTAATCAGGCAGGACTGCCAGCTCTCGCTGCGTGATGCCGCGATGCGTGCCGGGATCGTCGCGGAAATAGAACCACCACACCAGCGCCCAGATCAGGCTGACTCCGCCCAGAACGATAAATGACACGCGCCATGAACCGCTGATCTTGATGAGCCAGGCCACCAGGCCCGGTGTAAAGAAATTCCCTAGCCTGGCGAACGCATGCGTAATGCCCTGAGCGAAGCCGCGTTTCTCTGCCGGCATCCAGTCCGCCAGGGCCCGTGTGGCCGTGGGAAAAGTTGCGCCCTCGCCCAGCCCCAGCAGGATTCGGGCCAGGATCAGCGCGGTCAAGCCGCCCACCAACCCGGTCAGGATCGTCGCCCCCGCCCAGATTGCTCCGCACACCGTCAGCGTCAGGCGCGCCCCGAAGCGGTCGCTCAGCCATCCTCCCCACACCTGCAGGACCAGATAGGCCCAGCCAAATGCCGAGAACACCCAGCCCAGTTCCACCGTGCTGAGATGCAGGTCTTTTTGAAAAACCGGACCCGCCGTGTTCACGTTGATCCGGTCAATGTACGTGAGTGCGTACATCAGGCAGACCATGAACAGGACCAGGTTGGTGGATGAAAAGAATCCGAACGGGGCAGCCGTTTCGGCGGTGGAAGCGGGATTAATTTTAGGTGCGGCCATGGCTTTTTTCCGCCGCAAGTTGTATCAGGAAAGTACGCCTTCGGCAACGATCTTCTTTGCCCCGACGCCCCGATGCGCTTCCACCAGGCTGTTCAGCGCCGCCGCCGCGCCCCCCGCTGTGTGCGGGACGCCCGCCAGCTTCAGTCCCATTTCCACGCCGCTCAGCGTGCCGGCCAGCATCAGGTCGTTGAAGTGGCCCAGATGTCCGATGCGAAACACTTTGCCCGCCAGCTTGGCCAGGCCCGTTCCCAGAGACATATCGAAGTTTTCCAGGATCACTTCGCGCAAACGGTCGGCGTCATGGCCTTGCGGCATCATCACCGCCGTGAGCGACGATGAATATTCCTTCGGCTCTTGGCACAGCACTTCCAGTCCCCAGGCCCGCACCGCCGCGCGCGTCGCTTCGGCGTGCCGGTCATGCCGCGCAAAAACGTTTTGCAGTCCTTCTTCATGCAGCATCAGCAGCGCCTCGCGCAGTCCCCACAGCAGGTTGGTCGCCGGCGTGTACGGGAAAAAACCCGTGCGGTTGGGCTTGAGCATTTCCTGCCAGTCCCAGTAATAACGCGTCAGTTTCGCTGTCTTGTTGGCGGCCAGCGCTTTTTCGGAAATCGCATTGAAGCTCAACCCCGGCGGCAGCATCAGCCCTTTTTGCGATCCCGCCACCGTCACGTCCACGCCCCACTCGTCATGCCGGTAATCCATCGACGCCAATGACGAAATGGTATCCACCATCAGCAGCGCCGGATGTTTCGCTCGGTCCATCGCCTTGCGAATTCCCGCAATGCGGCTCACCGCGCCGGTGGACGTCTCGTTGTGTACCACCATCACCGCTTTGATCGTGTGGCTTTTATCTTCGATAAGCCGCTGCTCGGCATCCGCCGCCGACGCGCCGCGTCTCCAGTTTCCCGGCACGTATTCCACCTGGGTTCCATGCCGCTGCGCCACGTCGCGCCACAAGTTGGAGAAATGGCCGGTCTCAAACATCAGCACGCTGTCGCCCGGCGAAAGCGTGTTCACAATCGCCGCTTCCCACGCCCCCGACCCCGACGCCGGATAAATCACCACCGGCCCCTTGGTCCCAAATACCGAACGTAGCGCGTCCAGCACCTCGCAGCCCAGCACGGCAAACTCCGGCCCGCGATGGTCAATCACCGGGCGGTCCATCGCCCGCAGTACGCGGTCGGGTACGTTGGTGGGTCCGGGAATCTGTAGAAAATGGCGGCCTGTGTGGATGGTCATTGATGTCGCTCCGCTCCACACCGCCTCGCGGCGTTTGTGGCTCTGGGATTCTCCTGCACCCGCTACAGGCCGCTCGGCACGCGAGCCGGCCTCGTGACTGCTATGTTCGGAGACAGGGATGTTGAGAAATCATGACAATCGTATGATTTCTCCGGCCATCAGTTTAGAACAATCGAAGAGGTAGGTGCGCGACGAACATCTTTCAGTAGTGGATAATCATGCTTCGCTGGGACTTGGGCATTTTTCGCCCATTGCACATCTTTCCGATCCGTGTCATCAGTGCCAATCAGTGGTAAGCCTCTGACGTCTCAGCGCCTCCGCGCCTCCGCGGTGCAAGT
>JBGPLR010000526.1:0-2882 GCA_041486545.1 Terriglobia bacterium | reverse complement strand
TGGACGCCGGCTTGGCGATCAGGAACCAGGTCCATGCGTAGAGAAAGCCCAGCAGGGAACCGTAAGCGTCGCGGATGTAAACGTACTCGCCGCCAGCCCAGGGCTTGATGGCGCCGAGTTCTGCATACGTAAGCGCGCCGAAGAAAGACAGCAGCCCGCCGACGATCCACACCAGATAAACGCCGCCGGCCGTGCCCACGTCCTTCATCATCTCGCTTGACACGCGAAAAATGCCGCTACCGATGATGGTGCCAACGACGATCGCCGTGGCATGCCAGACGTTCAGTTCGCGCAGCAGGTCGCGCTTGGGGGTTTCAGTGTTGGGCATCAGGCTCCACAGGCTGTGCTCGGCTACGCAAAATCAAACTCATGGCGTAGCCGACGGCGAAAGTTGTCGTCGCTCCAAAAGTTACGTACCAGGTCCAGGCGATGTTCGTGCCTTTCCACAGATAGACGTTCAAAGCCAGTCCGCAGAGCATACCAGCAATGGCCCCGGCTTGCGTAGCGCGGCGAGTGAGCACGCCCAGCAGAAACACGCCGAGCAGCCCGCCATAAGCCACAGAAGCAATGCTGAGTCCGGTGACCAGCACGGTCCGGCTCTGGCGGGAAATCAAGGCCAGACCGAAGAGCGCCACGCACCAAACGATGGTTGCGCCGCGGGAGAGCGCCAGCCGGGCGCGGTCAGAAGTCTGCGGCTTGAAGCGCAGGTAGAAGTCCATCATCGTGGTGGAAGAGAGCGAATTGAGAGCCGCGCTCAAGTTGGACATGGCCGCCGCCAGAATGGCCGCGATCAGCAATCCCGCCATGCCGCGCGGCATGTGTTCAACGATAAACGTGGGGAAAACGTAGTCGTTGGAGGCAAAAGGCGAGGCCGGCGGGTACACGCGATAGAACACCCAAAGCCCGGCGCCCACCAGCCGAAACAGCGTGAATTGGAACAGGATCACCACGCCGCTGGAGAGCAGAGCAACTTTGGAATCACGCTCGCTGCGGGCGACGAGCAGGCGCTGCACCATCAACTGATCGGTGCCGTGGCTGGCGGTGGTCAGGAACATGCCGCCGATCATCCCTGCCCAGAAGGTGTAGGTCTTAAAGAAGCTGAAGGAGAAGTCGAAGACTTGCAGCTTGCCGGCTTCGGCGGAGGCCGAGTGGATGGCCGGCCATCCGCCGGGAACCAGGTGAGTCAACGTCAGGAACCCGGCAATGGTCCCACCCACGTATATAAACATCTGGATCACGTCCGTCCAAATGACGGCGGCCATGCCGCCTTCAAAGGTGTAGATCAGCGTGAGTAGCATTACAATGGCGATGGAGCCAATATCTCCGGTTCCCAGAGCCGTGTGGACAACAATGGACACGGCCCACACGCGAACGCCTTCGGCGGCGGCGCGGGTGATTAGGAAGACACCGGAGGTCATCTTGTGTAACGTTTTGCCGAAACGGCGGTCAATAAGCTCGTAGGCGGTGAACATTTCTCCGCGAAAATACTGGGGAATCAGAATCAGGCTGATGACGACTCGGCCCAGCATGTAGCCGATGACCAGCTGCAGGAAGCCAAGAGTACCGGCGTAGGCAATGCCTGGAGTGCCAATGACCGTCAGGGTACTGGTTTCCGCGGCCACAATCGAGAGACCGATGGCCCACCAGGGTATGTTGCGGTCGGCCAGAAAATAGTCGCGGAGTGACCTTTGGGCCTTCCGGAACCTTAGTCCAAAGAAAGTAATGCCAATCAAATAAACGGCGATAATAGCGGCATCAATCGTGTGTAATCGCATGAATTAAGTTTGGTCCGGCCGGGCAGCAGCGCCGGCAAACATTATTGGGTATAACTGTGCAAAGCAACAGGAAAACTTGCGGGACGATGCAGTAACCACAGGGCATGTCACTTTATCTGGGAATCGATGCCGGGGGCACCAAGACCGACTGCGCTGTGAGCAACGGCGCGGAACTGCTTGGCCAGGCCAGCGGTGAAACCTGCAAACTGGCGCGCGTGGGCAAAGAGAAAGCCCGCCAGGTGCTGCAGGAAGTCATCCAGCGCGCTTGCAACTCCGCGCGCGTGCTGCCGCGTGACATACAGCACGTATGCATCGGCATGGCCGGCGCGTCGCTGCCGGAGGCCGTGACCTGGGCGCAGGATACCATCCGTGAATCCATCCCCGCAGCCACTATTTACGTTGCCGGCGACCATGTGATCGCCCATCGCGCCGCGTTTGGCACCTCCCACGGGGTGCTGGTGGTGTCCGGCACCGGTTCGATTGCGTTCGGACGCAACCCGAACGGCGAAACTGCACGGGCCGGCGGCTGGGGGCCCAGCGTTTCCGATGAAGGCTCGGCCTTCTGGGTGGGCAAGGAAGCGGTTTCCGCGGCGCTGCACGCCTTCGATCTTGGCCGAAGCAACAGCTTACTGCCGCTGATCGCCAACTGCTGGAGCGTGGCCCCGGAAGAAGTGGTGCGCATGGCCAACGCTTCCGAACCGCGGTTCGCGGAGTTGGCGGCCGTGGTCGCCACTGAAGCGGAAGGCGGTGACCTGCTGGCGCGCGAAATCACCGACCGCGCCGGCAAGGAACTGGCGTTGCTGGCGGACGCGGTCATCAAGCGTCTGTGGCCCAGCGGTGGCGTGGTTCCCGTGGCCCTGGCCGGCGGCGTGTTGCAGGGCTCGGCCCTGGTGCGCCAGGCTTTTAAAGATGCCATGCGCGAGTTGCTGCCGGAAGCCGCGGTCAGCTTTACCTTTGTGCGTCCGGTGACCGGGGCGCTGGAGATTGCCGCGCAGCGCGGACGACGGTGAAGGTTTTCGACTGAGTTGCTTTAACCGGGATGCCCGGTCGGCGTTTGCTTTGTAAATCATGAGCACGAACCTCAATTTGCCGGAAGACGCGCCGCTG
>JBGPLR010000525.1:0-2887 GCA_041486545.1 Terriglobia bacterium | reverse complement strand
CTGGCGGCGCTGCTGGCGATTTGCGGCGGCGCGTTGTATTACAGCCATCGCCATAAAACGCAGGCGCGCGTGGGTCCGGAAGCGGTGCTCAACGCGCTGGCGGAAACGCAGCGCGACTTGAGCCGCGTCCCCGCCAAACTCACGCGGCTCTCTGACGCGGAAGAAATCCGCATTGGCGACGACATGGCCGCCGGCTACCTGGGCCGCTTCGGCGCCCCGCGTGACGCCAAGGACAAAGACGGACAGAACGCGGCCAACGAGAGAATGCAGCAATACGTGAGCGACGTGGGCCGCGCCGTCGCCGCGCATGCCCGGCGCAAGCTGCCTTACAAGTTCCACTACATTCAGGATGCAAGCTTCATCAACGCCTTCGCCCTTCCCGGCGGACATGTGTTCATCGGCTCCGGACTCATCCACCTGATGGAAACGGAAGACGAGCTGGCCTCCGTCCTGGGGCATGAAGTGGAACACGTGGACAACTACCACTGCGCGGAGCGCGTGCAGATTGAAGCTCGCCTGCGCAATATTCCTCTGGGCGGGCTGGTGGCGCTGCCCATTGAACTCTTCCAGGCCGGCTACAGCAAAGAACAGGAACTGGAAGCTGACCGCGACGGCGTCGGACTGGCGGTGACGGCCGGCTATTCGGCGCAGGGCGCAGTGCACATGTTCCAGGAGTTCGGCAAGCTGCACAAGACGTATGTCCTGAAGGCCGGCACGCCGGATGAAGAAATGTCCAAGGTGGCGATTGAAGGCATCCTGGGCTACTTCCGCTCACACCCACTGCCGGAGGAGCGCGAAGCCCAGATCAAGCGGATCATGGCAGCCAACGATTGGCCGGCGCTAAGGGAGAGGCCGATAAGGGCGAAACCGTGAGAAGAGATTGCCAAAATCGCCGAAATTGCCGGAATTGATGATTGCGAAAGTCAAAACCCTTACCGCTGATGACGCTGATCAAACGGATTCACGCAGATAAACCCAACATCGGCTGTGGCGCTAACTTTAACGACTGAACGAGTTCGCCCAATTTTCAATCTTGGCAATTTTGGCAATTCTTCAGCATTCCATTCCCGACTTCTCCCGCTCCGTGCTCTTGTAGGCCCAGGCCATGCGCGGAGTGTTGTGGGCGATGCCGAAGCGGCCTCGTTGGTCCAGCAGGATGATGCCGCCGTGTCCGTTGAGGCGGCGTTGCAAGTGGAAGATGGCTTCCTGGGAAACGGCGTCCGGCGCGCCGCCGCCTTGCACGCGGTCGGCGGCCCACTTGGCCAGCACCAGTTTCATGATGGGTTCGCCCCAGCCGGTGCAGGAGACGGCCGCGCTCTGGTTGTCAGCGTAGCAGCCACAGCCGATCAGGCTGGAGTCGCCCACGCGCCCCGGAGCTTTGTTCACGGTGCCTCCGGTGGAAGTCCCGGCGGCGATGTTGCCTTCCACGTCCAGCGCCACGGCGCCCACCGTGTCGTGGCCGTCGTCAGAATGACCTGCGGGAGACCGGCCAGCGGAAAGAGTTCCGGCTTTCATGCTCGCCGGATCGGGACTGCCGGCAAACGTGGTGTCCGGTTCGCCGGCGGCGGCTTTGGCCTGCGCTTCCTTCAGGCGGGCGACTTCACGCGGGATGACCAGCTCTTCATTGCGGCAGAGCTGCATGCCGTGTTCCTGGGCAAAGCGCTCCGCGCCTTCGGTGACAAAGTAAACGTGCGGGCTTTCGTCCAGCACCAGGCGGGCGGCGGTGATGGGGTTGCGAATGCGCTCCACGCAGCCGACGCCACCGGCGCGCAGCGTGGCGCCATCCATCATGAGGGCGTCCATTTGCACGCGGCCATCGCGGGTGAGGAAGCTGCCGCGTCCGGCGTCAAAAGTTTCGTCGTCTTCCATATGGACGATGGCGGTTTGCACGGCGTCCAGGGCGCGGCCGCCTTGTTCCAGCACGTGCCATCCGGCGTCCAGGGCGCGGCGCACGCCGAGCAGGTGCGCGTCCACCATGTCGTCAGGAATGGCCCACGCGCCGCCGTGGACGACCAATACGGGAAGCTGTCTCACAGAGTCAAAACCTCGCAGGGACTCAAACAGGAAAGTTTATCAGAAGGTGAATCGCGGCGATGAACGTCTGCTTATTCGCTGCGCTCACCCAAGACTAAAGTCTTGGGCTGGGGCCCGCAATTCGCAAGCGAATCGCTAGACGTTGAGACCGATAGTGCAATAGGTGCGACCGTGTCGGCTATTTGGGCGGCATTTTGCTTAGCGTCGCACAGTGCCCGTTCGTACCGCTCGTACAGAAACTCCACCGGCCAACGGCTGGGCATCGAGCGCTCGTAAAGCGTAGGCTCACGCCAGACAAAGCCGGGCGGAACACGGGACGCGTCATTTTTGTCCACCAGCAGCGGCGCGCTCACGCCTTGCTGCAGGGCAATCAGTATTTCGCGATAGGTCTTCTTATCGGCCTCAAAGGCCAGGCCGGCCACACGGCCCTGTGACATGCAGGGTGATGAGTACACAATCCCGATGTAATGCGGCGTGGGATGGTGAAAAGGGTAGGTCGCCACGGACACCACAAAGATTGGCGAGAAAACCACCCGCCCTACGTAGTCAATCGGCTGGTGGAGATCAGTGAAGTAGTCGCTTGGCTCCCAGTAGCCGTTGCGAAATACCGCGCGTCCGTAGCGCAGCTGGACGATCCGGCCCTTCGGAATCCTGACCGGATGATGAGAGCCGTGGGGCGTAAAGACGATTGCATCCGGGCCCACTTCAAGGCGATTGTCCCAGCGCGATTTTTCCAGATGGTCCAGGTCGTTGAACTTGACGTGGGTCCATGTGCGGCGAACTGCGTCGCCGTCAGCTGAATTCACAGGCGGATTAGACGCAGTGTTTTCGGTCTGGTTCTCGCCGGCGGTGG